>JBEKQE010000020.1:0-41567 GCA_049520035.1 Syntrophobacteraceae bacterium
CTCTCCTTTCGCTGGAATCGTAAGCCCGAAGGGCGATGGGGACTGTCCTTTTGTTTATTTTGAATGTGCAAATTGTGGTTTGCAAACAAAAGATTGCATTACTTCAGATAAGGCATTAGAATTGTGGAATAAGTAGACTCGGGCTCGAAAAATGGTTTATCGGTATATTTTAATAGCATTATCAACTAGTTAGCAAAATATGATTTGGGAACAAAACAAGGAGGTTGAACAATGATGTGAGGCTGTAATACTTAAAGAAAGGATAGAAGAATTAGAAAAGTTATTAAATATGTGCAGTAGTTGACAACATATATGAGCGATCACATTAACCTGGAAGGAAGTGATAAAATATGGATATTAAAAAGGTAATATATATTATACAAAACAGGTTGGAAGGTTTGAGCCTTGCTCTCCCCATGTTTGTGGTCGGACTTGGTTTTATCATTTTAGGAGTTACTCTTTTCCCGGGGATAGGTATTGTGGCGGGTATTTTTATATGGTGGATTGCATGGCGTTTTATGCTCAGTAGTTCGCGAAAAAGTCGAATTAAAGAAGCGATCAAAAGGATCAAAGAAAAACAGGCATCCTTGTTGTCATCCTCAAGATCCAAATACAAAGCACCGACGGCGGAGTCAGATGTGAAGGAAGAGAGTGGGGCTAAATCTACAGCCACATCTGAAAAGGCAGAAACGACCAGGGCCGGTTCAGATCGTTAAGAACTAAAGATACAATAATTCGATAATAGATTAACGTCCAGAAAAAGTTAGTGGAGGACAGGCACAAATGGCAATTATAACTATTTCCAGAGGTTCCTACAGCAAGGGCAAAGCAGTGGCCGAAAAAGTGGCTCAGAAGCTTGGCTACCAGTGTTACGCGCGTGAGGTTATTCTGGAGGCCTCAAAAGAGTTCAACATCCCCGAAATCAAGCTGGTGAATGCAATACATGACGCTCCTTCCATTCTGGAAAGGTTCTCCTACGGCAAGGAGAAGTTCATCGCATACTTTCAGGCCGCTCTTTTGAAGTGCCTCCAGAGTGACAACGTGGTCTATCACGGCCTGGCCGGACATTTCTATGTCAGAGGTGTCTCCCACGTGCTCAAGGTCAGGATTATTGCAGACATGAAGGACCGGATTCAAATAGTTATGGACCGGGAGAAAATCTCTTCTTCTGAAAGTGCCCTGGCGGTGATCAAGAAGGATGATCATGAAAGGCGCGAATGGAGCCGGCATCTGTACGGGATCGACACCTCCGACCCGAGTTTGTACGATCTGGTGATTCGCGTACGGAAAATGTCAGTGGATGACGCCGCGGATGTGATCTGCCATACGGTAGGACTGGAAACTTTCAGGACGACCCCTGAGTCTCAGAAGGCAATGGAAGACCTGGTGCTGGCATCCGAAGTGAAGACCACCCTGCTCGAGCTCAAACCCGAGATCGAGGTATTCGTGAGCGACGGAGTTGTTACTCTTAGCGCCAGTACCAAGATCATGAAGGACCCTAATCTGGTCCGGGAAATGGAAAAAATTACCGGCAACATTCCCGGTGTTAAGGCGGTCGAAATCAAGTCTTCTCACCTGGTTGAATGGAGTGAGTGATCGGGAAAGCGGAGCCGCAAGTGTGGACACCCTGTGATGAGTTACGTTTAATCAAATCCTTTTCCGAGCATGGGTGATAAAGGCGTCTTCATAACATCAGTTGGTTTGTGCCTTGCGTTGCTCGGGCCGGCCGCGTTGGCTTTGCTCTGTGAAACCTTTTTCGTTGCGAAGCGGTGCCTTGGCGTAGCGCTGCCGGCCCAACTTGTGTTCGTACTTATTTGCGCGTGCGTTCTGATGATCGTGCTGCGAGGGGAACATCGGACCCTTTCGTCCGTAGGCCTCCAACCCTTTCGCGGGCAATCAATTGCATGGGGGAGCGCTTTCGCCGCTTTTCTAGTGTGGATTTATTCTCCCCTGCTGCCGCGGGCGATGGCCTTCGCGAAAATCCCGTGGTTCACGGAAGGTCTCGCAAAACTGGCGGCATACCCGGTTTTACGGTAGTATCCGGCGCCCTCGGGACGGCGTTTTACGTATGGCGCCGGGATCTGCTTGCAAATATGATCGCTCACGTCACGATGGATTTTATCGGTATTATTATTCCATCGCTTCTTGCCGGGAAATGATACATCCTTATTCTCCGATCTCCGCCCATTTGACTTTTTTATGAAATTGGTTCATTTTGGCCCGGTTATAATAAAAATCGGCTCTATATTCCAATTGGAGGAATCGATGAAGATCGAGCAAATCCCGGTCGGTTTCATGCAAGTCTTCTGCTACCTGGTCTACGATGAGGAGACCAAAGAAGGCATCCTGATAGACCCGGCCGGAAATGAAAATGAACTCCTGGAGCATCTCAGGGCAAAGGGCGTAAAACTTCGCTATATAGTCAACACGCACGGGCATGCCGACCACACTTGCGGAAACGAATCCATACGCAAAGCGACCGGCGCAAGCGTGGTCATGCACGCAACTGACGATCTTTTTTTTCAAAGACCGGAGAACATGATGTTTGCCCGCAGCATGGGCTTCCCGACCTCCGGACCCGCCGACGTCCGCGTGCAGGACGGCGATGAGCTTTCGTTCGGTAACCTGAAGATGAGATTCATTCTCACTCCGGGGCATACGCAGGGGGCATGCTGCATATTGATAGAAGGAAACCTTTTTACCGGCGACACTCTTTTTGTGGGAGCGGTCGGGCGCACGGACCTTCCGGGAGGATCGTTCAAGCAGTTGATTAAATCGCTTCAAAAACTCGTGAAGACGCTCCCGCCTGATACTGTGGTATGGCCCGGCCACGATTATGGGGACCGGCCCCGATCGACGCTGAGGCGTGAAGCTGAAACAAATCCATACATCGTAGAGTACATGAATGAATAGGAAACTTGCACTAAGTTATATCACCTTCGATACGCCGATCGGGTGGCTCGTGGTCGCCGAAAGCCCGGATGGAATTGCGCTGGTTGATTTTCTCGGCCCGGATCGCCCCACGGAAGATGCCCTGATCTCGACCGTGCTCAGGTATTATCCTGATGCTGCGTTGTCACCGGGGGGCGACTCGGGGTTGCTTGGGAAAACAAAGACATATATCCTGGCATACCTCACAAACCGGGTGCCGCTTCCCAAGGTCCAATTGGATTTAAGAAAAGGGACCAGCTTTGATCGCAGTGTCTGGCAGGAGATCGACACAATTGCTTTTGGAGAGTCCCGGTCCTACAGCCAAATCGCAGCCAAAGCAAACAGCGCCGGTGCTTCCAGGGCCGTTGGCGCAGCATGCGGCAGAAACCCGGTTCCCATTCTCGTACCATGCCACAGGGTAATCAGGAGTGGAGGGAAACCGGGCGGCTATTCGGGCGGGCTTCATATTAAGAGGGCTTTGCTGGACCTGGAAAAATAGGTGTAAAGCGAGAAGCGAGAAGCGGGAAGCTTTTGCCCTTTGCTCCCTGCTCCTTGCGGATATGGAGGGTATGTATTGAAAGCCGGGAATTTGAAAAAGGGGAAGCAGATAACGCCTCCGAAAGGCAAGCTTGGCATTCTTATATCCGGTATTGGAGGCGCTGTCAGCACGACCTTCATCGCAGGCGTGGAACTTGTGCGGCGCGGCTTGGCTGAACCGGTTGGCTCGCTTACCCAGCTCGGCGCTATCAGGCTGGGGAAGCGCTTTGAACACCGGTGCCCGAAGATAAAGGATTTCGTTCCCCTGGCTGACCTGAACGACCTGGTTTTCGGCGGCTGGGACATATATGAGGCCAACTGCTTTGAGGCCGCCCTCTACGCGCGCGTGCTGGGTCGCGAACACCTCGACCCGGTCAGAGATTTTCTGAGCGGAATCATTCCGATGAAAGCGGTTTTCGACCGCCGGTTTGTCAAGAACCTGGACGGAACTCATGTTAAAAGCGGTCCGGGGTTGCGCGGCAAACTCGATGAGCTCAAGGCCGACATCGCGGAATTTAAGGTGCGAAACAGCCTTGACAGGTGCATCATGATCTGGTGCGGAAGCACGGAGGTGCATCTGAAGCCCCAGGAAATCCACCGCTCGATGGATCGCCTGCGGAAGGCAGTTGACAGCAACGACCCAAGCGTTCCACCGAGCATGCTTTATGCCCTGGCTGCCCTGGAAAGCGGGATACCGTTCATCAACGGCGCGCCCAACCTTACACTCGATATTCCTGCAATGATCGAGCTGGCCGACTCCGTCGGGGTACCCATAACGGGAAAAGATTTCAAGACGGGTCAGACGCTGATGAAGACGATCCTCGCGCCGGGTCTGAAATCCCGCATGCTGGGTCTGGAAGGATGGTATTCGACAAACATCCTGGGTAACCGGGACGGCCTGGTCCTCGACGACGCCGAATCTTTCAAAACCAAGGAGGAAAGCAAGCTTTCCGTTCTCGAGTACATATTGCAGCCACACCTCTATCCGATTCTCTACAAGAACTATTATCACAAGGTAACAATCAACTACTACCCACCCAGGGGAGACAACAAGGAAGGGTGGGACTGCATCGACATATTCGGATGGCTCGGATATCCGATGCAGATAAAGGTGGACTTCCTTTGCCGCGACAGCATACTGGCGGCTCCTCTTATCCTTGACCTGGTGCTCTTTATGGACCTGGCGCACAGGGTCGGCATGAGCGGCATCCAGGAATGGCTCTCCTTCTATTTTAAAAACCCGATGGTAAAAGAGAACCTCTACCCCGAGCACGACCTTTTCATTCAGTCCATGAAGCTCAAGAACACCCTTCGCTATCTCATGGGCGAGGAACAAATAACCCACTTCGGGCTGGACTACTATATGAGCGAGGAGGAGGAGCAGGGAAGGATTCAGGGATTAAGGGGTCACATAAGAACACGAAGCAGGGAGCAATGACAAGCGTTATTTAAGAGAGATGATAATGAAAAAGTGTCCCTTCTGCGCTGAAGAAATTCAAGACGCCGCGATTAAGTGTAAACACTGCGGTGAGTTTATGGATTCTTCCGACCGCCCACGCCTTGCAGAGAAAAAGATTCAATGGTATTTTCGAAAATCCTTTATTATCATCGCAGTCTGTAGTGTGGGGCCTCTGGCGTTGCCCCTGATTTGGTTGCGTCCACAAACGACGCTGGCATGGAAGACCGCACTCACAATAGTAATCCTGGTTCTCAGTTGGATCTTGTTCCTAACCACGATGGAATCAATCCGTACTATCAAGGAATATTACAAGCTGATTGATGGGACATGTGGCTGACATTCAAAACAATGAGTAGTAAAATATCTTAAAGAAGGGGTTAAAATGAGAAAGATTCTATGTATATTTTTAACTGGGGCACTTTGTGTTATATCCGGGTGCTATTTACCACTTGGTGATGATCTTTCAGATGCGGGAAAACAATCACGTCCGGAAATTTCACAAGTAGCATCTGAACTCCGTGGTCCACATTATGCAAAACTTAACTCTATCGGATGCCTGGCATATAGTGATATGACGATGGCAAATGCTCACCGGAGTGACTTCGACACAATAGACAATTTGATAAGAGAGAAACGATGTTTCGTAATCCCTACAGACACAGACATTTTCATCATTAAACGTGCCAAAGGTGACATTGATATTGTGTGGGCAAAAACTGGAGACCCAGCACAATCATTCTATACTTCAAGAAACAATTTAGTAGCGAAATAAATTAGGAAATTACTTAATTATAATTGGTTTTGACCCCGGCCTGCGTTCCAACCTCCCCTTGAGCTTTGGGAACAGATCGAGGTCCGTATGGGGGAGGAACAGAGCGGCAACGTAATGAGCCATAAAAGATGGCGTCTCGGAGAGTTCGAAGTTCGTCATCTTCTTCATTACATTGACGACGTCTTTTCTGATCCGGTTGGTCAACGCACACATTCTTGCCCCGAGGAGCGAACCGTTCCCGATGTACGTTATTTTGTCCGGATCGATTTCAGGAAGCAGCCCTATGGTCATGGCCATTTCGATGTCAATGTGGCTGCCGAATCCGCCGGCCAGCACTATTCTGTCAAGGTCTGCGATTTTGAGGCCCACCGCCTCGATCAGGGTCTGGCACCCGCTGTAGATGGCTCCTTTTGCGCGGACGAGGTTCCCGATATCGTTTTCGGTAATGACGATGTCCCTTCCAATTTGAGTTTGTTCTTCCCGATCCAGCAGGTATTCATAAACGCCGTCTTTTTCCCTGAGCCTGTATGATTTCAGGTCGCGGTTGAATTTCCCCCGGTTGTCGATAATCCCCGCTTCGAAAAGCCTTGCCACAATATTGATCAGGCCGGACCCGCATATGCCCCTCGGCCTCACGTTTCCCACTGTCAGGATCATTGGCTCCAGGGTGTGCGGATCGACTGAGAAGTCCTCTATTGCCCCAATGTCCGCACGCATGCCGCATTGGACGCCCCCGCCCTCGAAAGCCGGTCCGGCCGAACAAGCGGCGCAGGTAAGCCAATCCCTGTTGCCGATCACTATCTCGGCGTTTGTGCCTATGTCTATGAAAAGCGAGAGCTGATCGGAGAGATGTATTCCCGAACCCATCACACCGGCGACGATGTCCCCACCGATGAAGCTGGAAATGGAAGGATAGACGAGAGCGGTCGCATGGTCAACCAAGTCTATCCCCAGATCGACGGCCCGTATGGACGGGTAAAGAGTGGACGCCGGCACGTAGGGATGCCGCCTGATGTACCTGGGGTCGATTTGCAGAAGGATCTGAGTCATCGTGGTATTGCCTGCAAACGTAATCGTAGAGACTTGCTGGCGATCGACCTGGGAGATCTCAATTACATGGTCGATTATCCTGTTTATGGTCCGGACGACGACTTCGTGCAGGGTATCGAGTCCCCCCGGTTTTTCCGCGTATATGATCCTCGAGATAATGTCTTCGCCGTAGCTGATCTGGCCATTGAAGTCTCCATGCTCGGCAAGCACACTTCCCGTAATGAGATCGATCAGTTGTCCGTAAACGGTCGTGGTGCCGATATCAACGGCTATCGCAAAATTTCTGCCGGTGGTGTCGCCAGGTTCTATGTTGATGATATGACTTTTTCCGCCTTCGAAAACAGGCCGGTCGAGGGTGGCGGTAATCTTGAAGCCTGCTTCTCTCAAGGTCCCCGGAATTTTGCGAATGACCGGAAGCCGCACCACCAGCCTGTGTTCATCGTGTTTAAGCCTGAGAAAGCCGATAAGACGTGACGTATCGGCGAGATTGTCAGTGCTTGTCGGCTCAGGCAGCTCAAGGTACCTTTTCTCAACAGGAGGTATAAAAAGACCTTTGCTCTTCAGGTCTTCCAGGTTCATCTGCTGGATTCGGGCGCTACGCCTGGGCGGGACCCTGTTTAAGACACTCGCGTCGATTTCCGATTCTACCGGGACGCGAACGGTGAGGTCGCTTTTGATTCGGCTCCTGCAGGCAAGCCTGTAACCTGCATCCATGTCCTCCTTGCTGAGACACTCCGAGACACCATCCTCTATATCTCCTTTTTCGATTATTATCCTGCACTTCCCGCAAAACCCCTCCCCGCCGCAAGAGGCGTTCACGTGAACGCCTGCCTCCATGGCGGCGTGCAGGACACTCTCGCCCTCCTCAAAGTCTATTTCTTTGTCGTGGGGCAGGAATTTGATTTTATGAGTTTTCATTTCGAGTTATCCGCTCCTCAAGAGAAATGATCTGGAACAGGAAATGCCCTTGGGCTCGAGGTAGTCTTGCTATCTTAGCAGAATGTGCCGCTTGAGCGCAATGTGGAGTGGCTGTGATTTGGTTTTTCTTCATTAATTCAATCAGTTCCACCGACATAGATGCGCGGTACGCGCCGGGAAACTGCGCAGGTCAATTCATAGGGAATCGTTCCTATTCGCTCGGCCACGTCAAGTGTCTGGATGACCCCGTCGGGCGATTCTCCCCACAGCAGGACTTCATCGCCGACCTCAACGGAATGGCTTCCAACATTTACCATGATGTAGTCCATCGTAACCGTGCCAACGATCGGATATCGCCTGCCCCGGATCAAAACTTCTCCGTTGTTTGTGAGCCTGCGGCTAAGCCCGTCCGCATATCCAATCGGCAGCACAGCGATCCTGGCGGGCCCGGGCGTTATCCACCGCCTCCCATAGCTGATGGGATGTCCCGCGGGCATTTCCCGCAGGTGAGCGATGTATGATTTCAGGGACATGACTTGCCTGGGCAGGATACACCGGGAGGTCTCCTTTGACGGATAATGACCGTACATAAGGATTCCGGGCCGGACGGCGTCGAAATAGCTCTCCGGAAGGTCGAGAATCGCGCCGCTTGCAGCCATGTGGACGATCCACGGCCTCTTGGGAAGCTGCGGAAGCATGGCAAGCACTTCGCGAAACCTTGAAAGTTGAAGGTTCGCAAAGGTCTTGTCCCTTTCGTCGGCTGTCGAAAAGTGGGTGTAAAGTCCCTCCCATATGCAGGCCCTTGATTTTGCCAGCCGGTCGAACAAATCTGCGGCCTTGTGCAAAAGCAGTCCTACTCTTCCCATTCCTGAATCGAGTTTGAGATGCACCGTAGCGGGCAAGCCCCGGGAATGCCCGCAAGCCTCCTCGACCCAGCCCAGGTCTTCCTCCCCAAAAATGCTCAGGGTAAAACCCGCTTTTACAGCCTGCGCAATATCATCAGGAAAGAGCCGGCCAAGGATAAGGATACGCTGGGAGATGCCGCTTTCTCTTAGTTCCATCCCCTCCTCGAACCGGGCGACGGCGAACATGGCGCACCCTTCCAGGGCAAGCCGTTTGGCGACAGGTACCGCGCCATGCCCGTAAGCATCTGCCTTGATTATCGGAATAACCGATGAGGGCGCAACCTTTGAGCGAATGCACCCGATATTATGGGCAAGGTTATCCAGGTTTATTTCCGCGTAAGTCCTCAAGCTCATAAAACCGTCTCTTTCCTGCACGGCTTGTCGGCCAGCTTTTCCACCGCGTTGAGGTATTCCTCTGAACGGTCGAGATAAAAAGAAAGAGCCTTTGCGAATCTTTTCCCTACGATGCCGTCGAGGAGCAATTGACTGACCTCCGGCTTTCGTTTCAGCACGGATTGCGAACGCAGCAGGATTTGGCGCTCTTCGTGAGACATCCCCTGGAGCAGCGCACAAAGCACGTTTCGCGCCCGTGGCTGGTACATCCAGAAATAGAGCAGGTCCAGGGCGTTTATTATGATAATCTTCTCGAGGTCGCGGGCCTCGGAACTTAGCCTCAGCATGAGATCCCTGGGCGATTCCAGCATCTTCAAAACGTCGGCCTCCGGATACATTAGCTCCAGTTGCGCATATGTGTCGAATAACTGACCCAGCTTGGCAGCATAGTCGCCCGTGCGTATCTCAATAAACTCATGGCGGTCCGCGAGCCCTTCGATAACCCCGCCGACGCAATCCGAGGCGGCTTTGGATATGATGGCCGCCCACCTCTGTAGCATGCCGGATACATCCACGACGCCAAAAGCGGCCATAACCCCTCCGGCCGCGAGGTTCAGGAAAAAGGCGAGTGGAATCGACAGGACTGTTCGGAAAAGGAGGTTGCCCGTGGCGGCAGCCTTTGGAAGTCCACGCCACCTGTTGTGGCTGAACATATAGAGTCCATTGGCGATTGCCATGAATGTATAGAGAAGCACCGGATTGGTGGAGACGGTGACCCCAAAGGAGCGGTCAACAATAAGCGTTTTGACTACATATTCGAGCAGGGGAACGGAAAGGCCGGTGAAAAGAAGCGAATCGCTCAGCCTTCCCCAGTTGATGTAGCTGTCCCACTTGAGAAGAGGAGACCGCCTGATTCCACCCGCGCCGAAAATCGACTGCACTATGTTTCGCAAACCGGTTATTACAAACCAGATCAAACCCCCGAACCATGCAAGCACCCACCAGTCCTGCGTCAGGCAGAAAGTGAGGAAAGCCGGGATGAAACCGGCCACAATCTTCATGGCGTCCTTCAGGATGCTGTTCAGGTAATTCCATGTTATTTCCGGTTCAGGCGCCCTGGTTGCCGGAAGAATCTCGAGGCCGTTGCCGTTGTCCTCGCTGACGCCTCCCAGCGTTACGATGTTGCCCTTCGTGACTATGCGCGTCGAGAGTTCGCGGGTTTCCCATCCCTCTTCGCGCTTCTGCCCTATGCGGCGCAGCCCCGGTATAGAGCCCGGAATGCCGTAAAGCAGGCGCAAGAAACGGTCAGACCCGCGTTGCGGGATGTAGGTGTTGCGGAAAAAAACGTCGATCCGCACTGGAATTATCAACCTCTGAGGACCGGCTGAGAGCCGGACCTCCCTCTGCGCCCTCACCGGAAGCGTTCCCAATACGGCAAGCCCCATTCCGTGAAGCCGCCGCGAATGGCCGGTGGAATCGCTTCCGATTCTCGAACGCAGAGTCCCCTTTTTATAGTATGCCTGCAGTGTCGAGATGTTTCGCAGAATTTCATGGAATTTTGAGATCCGCTCGGGGCTGTGCCCGTGTTTATCTTCCATGCGCTCAATCATTGCGCGGATATGTTTCTTCAGGCCTATTACGTTGCCATCGTTTATGGCCCTCTGCAATTCGTTTATTTCGTGATAATGGACAGTCTTTCCGGTGGAAAAATCCTTAAGATTGAAAATCTCGAGATCGCTGATCGCCCCTTTGCACTCGTAGAGAAGCTCCAGCACATCTTCGGCTTTGAGATTGCTCAGGTTGAGCGTTATGCGGTAGCCCGCCCGCAGCCCGGCCAATCGGTCAAACAGCTCGCAGGGCGTTAATCTGAGAAGATTTGGAACACCGGGACCTTCTCGAGGCACATGCGGGTCGGGAATTTCGGGGTTTTGGGCAGGCCTCAGGTATCGATCCACCAGCGCCTCCGAGTCAAGCTTGTTCATCTCGTCAACAAGACAGGCGATCTTATTGCGTTCTTCTAAGGGTCCCTCCTCGAAGCCGGGCCTCAGTTCTTCAACACGAGCGCGCATTGCCGGAAGAAGGTTGTCATGTATGAATTTCGCCAGGTGAAGTATCGAGGGCTGACCCGCGCCGACGTAGGAAAGAAACGCGGCCTGATCGAGGCGGTCCAGGTTCAGCCCGTACCTCTCATTGATCTCCAGCCGGTGGCGTCGGCTGAATTCCTCAAGAACTGCCAGAACATATTGGCGCTGATACTCGGAAACTTTCCTCCCTTCCTCCATAAAAGACTTCGTCCGCCGGTCAGCAAGAAAGGAAATGAAATCTCTCGCATCCGGTAAGCCTGTCGGTACATAGATAAGCTGAATGTAAGCCGCGTAAAACCTGGCTGAAAGCTCTATGCCGATCCGCACACAGACGCCCATTATCTCGGCGGCTTCCAAAAGCTCTTCGGCAGCCCTCGGCGGGACATGGTTGTAATATATTACGGTGAGGTGCCGGATACCTTTGATCCATGCGTCCATTATAAGATGTGACGGCGATTTGCGCCCCTTGGTGTTCGAGTCGTGAACGTGACGGTCGAAAGAGACCTGGTTCCATTCTTCGGGCATCTCAAGCAGATGATACCGGCGCAGAAGGCAGCGAATTGACCTTGGCTTGCCGATAACCACCATGCGAAAATCATGAGCCAGTTTGAGTTGCCGGAGTTTGCTGTCGCGGGTCCGCACCATTTCTTTCATAATCTCCAAAAGGACCCGCGCGGCATTTTTCCGCATGTGTACCTCCCCGCTGCTCATGACCTCGTCACGCAGGCAGCGCAGGGCAGTGATGCGCTCATCGGCTTTTCCGGCTTCCAGAGACTCCAACAGCCTTACGGCGGCATAGGCCATTCGCAGCCCCGCCGAGGCCGCCAGCTCTTTGATCCCGCGCGGGTGAAGGTACGGGTAGAGGAGGTTCTTCAGATATTGGAAGGATTCTCTACGGTCGAGTACGTCATTTACGAGGCCCAGCAGCTCGTAGTCGCGATTGTCGAAAAGGATTCCCGGGATTTCCTTTTTCATGACGCTCTTCCGGTTTCCCTGCAAGTGGACACTATAGTCATACGCAAAAATCGAGCAACCCTGTACCCGACATTGCAGCTTTTTGTTATTCTGTCATCAGGATTATGAAAAAGATGTCACAAGTGAAGTTTAGCACCAAATATCGAACGTGTACAAGAGATTGACAACTGAATTGGTCTAATGATAACAACTGATTATCGTTCAGCTTGGAACAGGTGTATGGACCGGGACGGAACGGAGATTGAAACGAATCTGGGCACTCAACCTTCACCTTAAGGAGTTGACATGCGCATCATCGAAAATATCGCCGAGATGCAGCGGCTGGCGGACACCTGGCGCGCAGGCGGGGAGCGTATAGCTTTCGTACCAACTATGGGCTTTCTCCACGAAGGCCACCTGGATCTTATGCGCACTGCCCGGAAACTCGGGACAAAGGCCGTGGTCAGTATTTTTGTGAACCCGACCCAATTTGCGCCCACTGAGGACTTCGAAAGTTATCCGCGAGACCTTCAGCGAGACCTCGATCTTTCAACAGCAGTGGGAACGGACCTGGCATTCGTCCCCCGCATGGATGAGATGTATCCGGAGAGGTTCCAGACATATGTAAATGTTACTCAGGTGACCGAAAACCTTTGCGGCATGAGCAGGCCGGTTTTCTTTCGCGGTGTCGCCACCGTAGTGAGCAAACTGTTCCACGCTGTAAAGCCCCATATTGCCGTCTTTGGACAAAAAGACTTTCAGCAGCTTGTAACTATCAGGCGCATGGTCAAAGATATGAATATGGATATCGACATCGTCGGTCACCCGATCGTCCGGGAGAAAGACGGCCTTGCCATGAGCAGCCGGAACACCTATCTCAAACCCGAGGAGCGGCCTGCGGCCCTGCGGCTCAACCGTTCCTTGAAGGAAGCCCGGGAACTTGTCGACTCGGGAGAAAGAAATGCATCGGTGATTTTGAAGGCCGTTAACGATTGCCTTACAACCGGTGGCGGAGCCACCGTTGATTATGCCAGGCTCTGCAACCCGGACACTATCGAGGACGTGGAGGTTATAAGCGGGCCGACTCTGCTCGCTCTGGCCGTCTGGGTGGGAAAGACCCGGCTGATAGATAACCGTGTTCTGGAACTTCCGGGATGACCGGTTCAACCTGTACCTGAACACCCTTGGACAGACCCTTGCCCAGGCTTCCGACAGGCCTGAAGCTTTCGGCGGATACCGGTTTTCAGGGGCTTGAGCGGGCTGGAAAGCCCGCCCCGTAAAACCTTGAACCACTTTAAGTGAACAGTATTAAGGCTAAACCTCTTTTAACCTTTCGACCTTGGTAGTTTTACCCATCTCGGTCAGCCAGGCTTTCCAGATTGCTTTCTCTTTCTGCCGGACTATCGTGCCGGATATCTCGGCTTTTTCCTCTTGAGAAGGCTCACCGGCCGGGTTTTTCCCCTGGAACTGGCAGACCATGAACCTGTTCCCCAGTTCCAATGGCCCTTCCGGAAAGGGCTTGGAGTCCTGAAGACTGAAGATACTGTTGAGACTTGCGCCCCGAAGCAGCTTCAAGTCTTTATCGGGGTCCTGCCTCGAAAAGAATTCACTCTGCCTGAGGATGATATTCCGGGCTTTGGCTACCTCGGCGAGGCTGCCTTTCTCTTTGGCCTGCGCCAGAATCTCTGAGGCCCTCTTCTGCGCGAGCCCCCTGGCCTGGTCTGCACGAAAATCCATGGTGACTTTATCTTTGAGGTTTTCGAACGGGATCGGCTGAGGCTTTTTTATCGATTTCACCTGAGCGACTGCGAAACCCTTTGGAAGTTCCAGCATGTCGCTCACATCGCCTTGGCCCAGTCCAAACAGCTTTGCCTTGATCGGCGCGGGGAAAGGAGGCTGATCTTCCGACATCGTTATCCAGACGGGGTCGGAAACGGTCATTTTCATTTCAAGCGCCGCTTTGTCTAAATCCTTTCTGGCGTAAGCCAGGTCACGCAGGTTTCGCGCCAGCTTAAAGGCTATATCCTGGGCGCCCTGAGACCTGATATCCTTCTCGATTTCACCTCTCACCTCATCGATAGGAGCGGTCCTCGCCTCGGTTATCTCCTCCAACTTTATTATGTGGAACCCATATGGAGTTCGCACAAGCTCGCTTATCTCGCCCGGCTGCATGGCAAAAGCAGCCGCTGAAAAGCCCGTATCCATCTGCTTGGAAGAGAAAAAGCCCAGTTCCCCGCCCTTCTTTGCAGTAGCTTCGTCCTGGGAGTATTTCTTAGCCAGTTCGGCAAAGTTTTTCCCTTTCCTGGCCTCATCCAGGATTTTCTGCGCCTGTGCCCGGATCTTGTCCACTTCGGCCTGAGGCGCATCGGGCTTTACCCGCAAAAGGATATGCTGTGCGCGCACCTGTTTCTCACCCTTAAATCGGGCCACATTGTCCTCATAGTAGCGATTTATTTCATCCTCACTGGGGTGGATTTCCTTCTCCAGGTCTTCCCTGTTTAGCAGTACGTAGGCAATTTCACGCTTTTCCGGTTCCATGTACCGATCCTGGTTATTCTGGTAAAAGCCCTGGAGGGCCGGGTCCGCCACGGTGGCATTGTCTTCGAATGACCCGGGGTCGAAAACGACGTATGCGATCTTTATCCGATCGTGGTTCAAATGGTTGTCGGTCAGGATTTCATCTTCACTGACAACCGCGCGGCCATGTATGAAAGCCTCGACTTTCAGGGTGGTAATATCTTCGGACATCTGCTGCTCGAAGATATCGGGGGTCATACGCATCTGCCGCAGAATACCCTCATAGCGTTTTGCGTCGAACTTTCCATCGGTCTGAAAGGCCGGTATCTCGAGAATCTTGCGCCTGATCTCGTCGTTTGTGGCCATAAGACCAAGATCTTTGGCGCCTCGAACAATCAGATAGTGCTGAATCAACGTCTCCAGCGCCTGCTCTCTAAGATTCAAAGAACGCATAAGCTCGTCGGGCAATGCCCCCCCGAACTGCTTGCGGACCCCTTCGACCATATTGTTGTAGGCCGTGGTGTACTCGGAGGTGCTTATAAAGTGATCTCCCACCCGGGCAATGTCGTATTCATGGCGGGTCTGGTAAAGGTATCCTCCCCAGCCGATGAAAACTATGATGACCAGCCACAGAAGAACTTTTACACCCCATGATCTGGAATGTTTTCTGACAAAATCGAGCATTGGCTTCAGTTTCCTCCTCGAATCAGAGCGGTTGAGTGTTGCGGCGGGCCAGTAGAAAGTAAAGAGTCGCGCCAAGACATGGCAGCATGGAAACTACCGCAAACCAGATCATTTTGGACTTTGTGCTGGTAAAGCGCCGTCTTGGCAAATCCACAAGAGCCCAGAAGGTCGGGATCATAGGAATGAGTACTATAACCATAAGTACCATTAAATTCAATGGCTTAAAGGCCATCTGCCAACTCCCTGCCATCCGCCTCGACGCCGGCTTGAGCTGTTTTCAGCCTGGCAGTCGGCTGCCGGTTTCGTATTTCTTCATGTAACGGGGTTTATAAACTTTAGTGCCTGGCGCAGCAAGTCGGAAATCGGAACAAACCGAATTGAGCAATTCCCAAACAGGGTCTCACGCGGCAAGGGCGAAGGCGCCGGTCATCTTATGTCTTCGTGAGGCTGAACTCTGTGCCGTTTGACTGTCAGGCCGAGATATACTACGATATTATTTTTAGAATCGCAATATCGGCTCTTATCGATTTTGCTGAAACACAAGGCAGGTGGCCAGTGCCCAAGCTATTCATTTCAGAACTGAAACCGAACCTGGAAATCGCTTCCCTGTTTGTCGCCTCGGAAAAGCAATTGAGAACTGCCCGCAACGGAACGGTTTACCTCGATTTGAAACTGTTGGATAAAACGGGTGAGATTAACGGCAAGATGTGGGAAAAAGCCCTTGAGGCCTCGACGGGTTTTCAGTCGGGGGATATCGTCTACCTGCGGGCGAGAACCGAGCTTTACAAGGACAGGATGCAGCTCAGCATTTCCGAAATCATGCCGGTTCCCGCCGGGGCATACGATCCGGCCGATTTTCTCCCGGTCTGCCCTTACGACCGGGACGCGCTTTTCGAACGATTGGGCAAGCTCCTGTCAGGAACGGCCGACTGTTTCGCTCGCCGCCTGTGTGAAGCAATTCTGGCCGACCCTGAAATCATGACCCGCTTTAAACTCGCTCCGGCGGCAAAGTCAATGCACCACGCCTATATCGGTGGGCTTCTGGAACACACACTTTCCGTTATTACGCTCGTATACAGAATCTGCAATCATTACCCGGATCTTGATCGCGATCTGCTTATAGCGGGCGCTTTTTTGCACGACATTGGGAAAATCGGCGAATTCGTATATGATACACATATCGACTATTCGGACGCAGGCCGCCTGGTAGGGCATATGGTTCTGGGCGCCCAGATCGTCGAGGACAAGATTCGAACAATTGAAGGCTTTCCCGCAGAGACATCGCTTCTGCTGAAGCACCTCATCCTGAGCCATCACGGGGAGGCCCAGTTCGGGGCGGTCAGGCTGCCGGCGAGCAAGGAAGCCTTTGCCCTGCACCTGGCTGATGATCTCGATGCAAAGATGAACGCCATCAACCGGATACTGGCGAATTCAGCCGATGACGACAGTACGTGGACCGGGTTCGAGACTATTTTTGGCAGGCATTTTTTCAGGGGTTTTCCGAAACAAAACGATGGCGCCGGTGGGGATGAGATTTCGGGAACCGGGGCAATTGCAGGTCCGGCGTAAACGCCGGGCAACAAGAGTTGATGGTGCTAAAGTGGCGTTGACCGATATTCAAGGCCAGCAAAGGGCCATTCGGTTTTTGAGGCGGATTCTCAAAAAAGAAGCTGTTCCGCATGCCTTTCTTTTTTCCGGAATGACGGGCGTCGGCAAGTTTGCTGCAGCCACGGAGTTGGCCAAAGCTCTGAATTGTCTCAATCCGCAAAATTATGATTCATGCGGCGATTGCGGCTCGTGCCATAAGCTGCAAGAGGGAGTGCATCCCGATGTGATCCACATTGGGAGCGACGGTGTTTTCATCAAACTGGAACAGATTCGCGATCTGATGAAGCGTTTCCGCTTCCGGCCGTTTGAAGGAAAATTCCGTGTTGTTATAATTCAAGACGCGCAAAAGCTGATGGAGCCGGCGGCAAACGCTATGCTCAAGATACTGGAGGAGCCGCCGAAGGCAAACATCTTCATCCTTCTTGCGGCCGAATCGCAGATGCTCTTGCCGACCATAGTCTCGAGGTGCTGCCAGGTGCATTTTCAGCCCCTTGAGGACGAGATAGTAGCCCAATGGTTGGCGCGCGAAGGGGGGCTTTCGCCGGACCGTGCGGCCTGGATTGCCCGTCTGGCGGCGGGAAGCATCGAGAAAGCGCGATGGTTTTCCGAAGAGGACCGGGTGGCGGGTTGGAAAAAAGTTGTCGAGAAGTTAGAAAATCTCGACGGACTTTCTATCCTCGATTTTTTCCCGATGGTTTCCGATTGGGCGAAAAACCGCGAAACTGCCGAGCAGGACCTTGAGTTCATAAGGCTGTGGGTCCGGGACCTTATCCTGTTTAGGGTCGCGGGGGCGCAAAGCTTCCGGCAAGCCCAGGCGCCGCCAAAGCTGATCTCGACGCTCTCCTTGACCTGTCCACGACCAGAGGCGGGCCCCGCCGCCCTGCTTACATTCGAATTGAACGGCAGGACGAAAGAGGCGGCAAGTTCGGTTCCGCTGGAGCGTCTTTTCTTTTTATATCACAATGTTGAACAGGCGATGCAGGGTCTGAAAGTGAACGCAAATATGCAAATGACGCTTGAAGGCGTTTGCCTGGCCATAAAGGACTCGCTCTATGGAAAAGGTGGTTGGAATTCGTTTCCGAAAAGGGGGCAAAATTTACCATTTTGATCCCGGCGAATACTCTCCCAGGAAGGACGAATATGTAATCGTACACACCGAACAGGGGATAGGGCTTGGGCACGTAGTCGAGCCGCCTTGCCCGAAGGACCCCCGAATCCATCCCCAGGAAATAAAGAAGATCGAACGGATGGCAACGGAAGATGAAATCCGCCAGCTTGTCAATAACATGGAAATGGAGGCGGACGCGAAGAGTTTTTGCCTGGAGAAAATTGCCGCCCACGAACTTCCCATGAGCCTGGTGGACGTGGAATACTTCTTCGACGGTAGCAAGATCATATTCTACTTTACTGCAGATGGCCGGGTGGATTTTAGAGAACTTCTCAAAGACCTGGTCAGACGGCTGCGAACACGTGTCGAACTGCGCCAGATCGGGATTCGCAACCAGGCAAAGATGGTGGGCGGCCTTGGGGGCTGTGGGAGGCCGTTGTGCTGTGCGACATTTTTGAAGAATTTCCATGCCGTCTCCATTAAGATGGCTAAGGAACAAAACCTGAGCCTCAACCCTGTAAAGATATCCGGGGCCTGCGGCAGGCTCATGTGCTGCCTCCAGTTCGAACACGAAACCTACAGGGAACTCAAGAAAGATATGCCCAAAGTGGGCAAGAAGGTCGAACTGCCCGAAGGCAAAGGCAAAGTCGTACGCCAGAACGTTATGGCCAGGTCCTTCACGGTTCAGCTTGAGGATGGGAAGGAAATAGACATCGATCTGGAGAAGGGCTGCTGTTGCCGGGGCGAATGCCGATGCGGCCGTCCGGAATCACCGGATGAGACACCCACTTTTTCTAAAGGGGGGCAGGGGGGATTTTCAAGCGGAGGCGCCGATCCGGAATCACCGGATGAGCCGCCGTATAAGACCCGGAGGAAAGAGGACAAATGAATCGACTCTATATAACAACCCCGATTTATTACGTTAATGCCGAACCTCACATAGGCCATGCCTACACGACAATCGTGGCAGACGTAATGAACCGCTTCTACGAACTGCTGGGGTTCAAGACCTTCTTCCTCACCGGGACCGACGAGCACGGGGATAAGATCGCCCAGGCGGCCCAGGCTGCCGGAGTTGAACCCAAGGCTTACGCCGACAGGATAAGCGCGCTTTTCCGTCAAACCTGGCCCAAACTCAGTATCGAAAACGACAAGTTCATCCGGACCACCGACCTCGAACATATGAGAGTCGTCCAATACGTGTTGCAGAAGGTCTTCGACGCTGGTGAAATCTACTTTGACACTTACAAGGGCCTTTACTGCGTCGGGTGCGAGAGGTTCTACACCGAGCGGGAACTGGTTGACGGAAAATGCCCGGACCACGATAAGCCTCCCGTCGAGCGGGAGGAGGCGAATTATTTTTTCAGCATGAGCAAATATCAGAATTGGCTTATAGCACACATGGAATCCAATCCCGAGTGCATCCGTCCTGAAAGGTACCGAAACGAAGTGTTGGCCTTTCTCAGGGAGCCTCTGGAAGACCTCTGCATCTCCAGGCCGGTTGAGCGCCTCAACTGGGGCATACCGCTTCCGTTCGACGAAAACTATGTGACTTATGTCTGGTTCGACGCTCTCATCAACTATATTTCCGCAATCGGATATCCGGACGGCGAGCTTTACAAAGAGTTCTGGCCCGTTGCGCAGCACCTTATAGCCAAGGACATCCTCAAACCGCACGGAATCTACTGGCCCACGATGCTCAAGGCCGCCGGCATTCCCTTATACCAACACCTGAACGTCCACGGGTACTGGAAAACGGACGAAGGCAAGATGAGCAAGAGCCACGGCGCCGTTGTCCGGCCCCTGGACCTTGCGCCCGTTTATGGAGTCGATGCCTTCCGGTACTTTTTACTGCGGGAGATGGTTTTCGGGCTCGATGCGAATTTCAGCGAGGAGGCGCTGGTTCAGCGCATAAACGCCGACCTGGCAAACGACCTGGGAAACCTTTTCAGCCGTACGCTTGCAATGACTGCGCGCTATTTTGACGAAAAAGCTCCCCCTTTCGGCTCGCAACCCGACGGGATGGACCGTGAACTGCATGATAAGGTTGAAGATGCAGTCGGGCAATTCCGCGAGGAAATCCCCAGGCTCGGCTTCCACAAGGCGCTTGTAGCCATTTGGGAATGCATCGGCGCGGCCAATAAATACATCGACTACGTCGCCCCCTGGAACCTGGCTAAAGATGCGCGCCTCTTGCCCCGGCTTCAGACCGTAATGAGAACTCTTCTGGAGGTAAATAAAGTCGTTGCCGTCCTGATTTCTCCTTTTATGCCTTCGACCTCCGGGAAGATGCTCGAGCGGCTTGGAATCGTGAAAAAAACCTCGGACCTGAGGCTTGCCGAGGATGCCGCCTGGGGTACCCTGCAAGAAGGCACAAAGGTCCTCAAAGGAGAATCGCTCTTTCCACGGGTCGAAACAGCGGGTAAAAAACTGGAAAAACCAGCTAAACAAGACGCTGGGAAGGCTGATGTAAGCCAAAAACCAAAAGAGAAACAAGAAGCGGAAGCCGCAGCCGCAGCCCCCTCGGAGATGGCGGACGCCGCCCTCCCAATCGATATCGACCTGTTCAGGCAGGTTGATCTGCGAGTCGGCCTTATCAGGCAGGCGGAAAAAGTCCCCAAGTCAGACAAACTGGTAAAGCTGATCGTCGATATTGGGGAAGAGCGGCAGATCGTGGCTGGAATCGCCAAAACTCATTCACCCGCAGACCTTGTCGGAAAGCAGGTGGTGTTGGTGGCAAATCTCAAGCCCGCAAAGCTCATGGGAATCGAATCCCACGGAATGATCCTCGCCGTGCGCGACGGGCTGGATCTCAAACTGGTCGTTCCCGAGGCGAACGTCTCGCCCGGCGGCAAGATTTCATGAGGCGGGAAGCGGGAAGCGAGAAGCGTGAAGCGGGAAGCGTGAAGCGGGAAGCGGGAAGCGTGAAGAGTAAGAGCGGGTTATAGGCTAAGGTTCCCCAATGGTTTTTTTCCATTCACCTATTCACCTGCTCACCCTCCTAAAAGAGTTTTGAGTTTTGAGTTTTGGGTTTTGAGTTACTAAAAACTGACAACTAATAACTAAAAACTCTTCATCTCCCCGCATCTCTCCCTGACCTGTCTATGACCAGTCCCTGCTCCGTCCTCCGCCCTCCGCCCTCCGTCTTCCGTCCCCGCGTCTCTCCCTGACCTGTCTATGACCAGTCCCTGCTCCATCCCCCGTCCTCCGTCCCCCATCCGCTTTTCAAGGGAGATTTTTTGCCGCTTTTGTTTTATTATATGGCAATGGGACAATGTCACCCGATGGACCTACTCTTCCTCCACGCCTTGCATGATTGTGGGACAGATGAGAGCAGGGAATCGGTTTCAGAGGGGAAGGGCATATGATCGAAGTAACAGTAAGTATACCGGAAGAGGCTTTGCTGGCCCTGAAGATGGCGCCGGAAGGACTCGGAAACGAGTTGAAACTGGCGGCTGCCGTCAAGCTGTATGAGCTCGGGAAGTTGTCTTCGGGAGCAGCAGCAGCACTTGCCGGGATTCCTAAGCCGCTCTTTCTCGGCAAACTTGCGGACTATGGAGTCGTAACGTTCCGTTTGAGCGAGGAAGAACTGGGTAGGGATCTTCAGAATGCCTGACGTGATCTGCAACACCTCACCCATTCAATACCTTTATCAGGCGAATTTCCTCCATATCTTGCACGAATTGTATGGGCTGATCGCCATTCCCGTGGGAGTCTTCACAGAACTCGATGCCGGTCGGATAAGCGGGATTTCCCTCCCTGATGTGAAATCGCTATCTTGGCTAAGTGTAAGGTACGTCCGGGAACAAACCCTCTTGCAGATGGTTTCAGGTTTGGGCGCTGGAGAAAAACAGGTCCTGGCGCTTGCCCTTGAAAATCCTGGGTCGCTGGCTATCCTTGATGATCTTATGGCGAGACGTTATGCTTCTTTTCTCGGCATCAGGTTCACAGGGACTCTGGGTATACTCTTGAAAGCGAAAGAGAAAAGGCTTCTCCAGGCCGTAGCGCCTGTTCTGGGCCAGCTTGAAGCTCTCCATTTCCGTCTTGATCCGAAGACGCCTGACGCCGTCCTAAAGCTGGCGAAGGAGACGACGTAACATATTTCCACCCTGCCGATGCAATAAAATTGATCCTCCGCCTTCAATTCACCCATTCACCCACTCACCCGTCCTTAACCCCCGCCCATAACCCCTCAATCCCTAAATTCCTAAATCCTCAATCTCTCCGTCATCCAACAATCCGTGTCTATCCGCGTTCATCCGTGGTTGAAGAAGTTGGGTTTTCGCCGTTCACTGCTCACTGCTCACTGTTCACTGTTCAATGAGCGCATTGCCGCCAGGCGGAATGTCTTTGCCAAGTTCCTCGTAGGCGGCGACCATCTCCTCGTATGATAGACTTATAAACAACCCTGTGCGACGAGTGATGCATAGCCCGGAAGGCATCCCCCGAGGTGTCTATCGTTCGCGTTGGGCGTTCGCGGGATGCCTTGAGCGCATCGCGTAGCATTGCCCGGCACTCCTCGATGTCACGACCTTCTGTTACCACCTCCGGCCACTCTACGAGCTGTCCCATGTAGCCGGAGCTGACTTTGGTGTATTTAGCGGTGTAGCTCGTCATCCGAAGTCCCCAATCTCCTGCCGTCGCAAATCATGCCGGCTGGAAGCATCAACCACAATTAATCAGAAAATGCCGCCTGTAATTCATTCATTATGTGGTCCTCAGAGTCAAATATCAAGTATTTCGAGAAGAGGGGTGAGGTGAGGCGGGGACTGAGGTCTGAGGACTGAGGACTGAGTAGCGGGAAGCTGAAGAGTTTTTAGTTATTAGTTGTCAGTTTTTAGTAACTCAAAACCCAAAACTTAAAACTCTTTTGGGAGAGGGTGAAGCGTAATGGGTGAGGGGTAATGGGTTACCCATAACCCCTAACCTATTACCCATAACCTGCACTAAGAGTGAGGGGTGAGGGGTAAACTGTGAAACGGGAAGCAGGAAGCGAGAAGCTTCCTCGTTCAACAATCCACCCCGCTGCGCTCCTCCATCCGTGGTTGAGGAAGTTGGGTTTTTCACCATTCTTCGCGTAGCGATAGAACCAAGAGGAGTTATTATTTTCTCTTCACTCTTCGTCGCGTAGCGATAGAACCCAGAGGAATTATTTTTTTCTCTTCACTCTTCACTCTTCACTCTTCACTGCCCTTATCCGCTTCCCGCTCCTCGCTCCCCGCTTCTCGCTCCACCCCTCACCCATTCACCTGTTCACCCATTCACCCATTCACCATGATACAGCAACCTTCGAAACACCAGAAGAAATGCTTGACTGTAGACACATATTGTGTACATTAGGCTATGCGCTTTGAATGGGACGAACGAAAGCGGCTTTCCAACATTGAAAAGCACGGCCTCGATTTTCTCGATGTTGCCGCAGTTTTCGAGGCCCCGCACATCGAGGCGCCTTCGACTTATCGAGGCGAGGAACAGAGATTTTTAGCCATAGGGACTTTTGAAGGGCGTCACGTGTCGGTAGTTTGTGCTACCCGAAGCGAGGCTATCAGGGTCATTTCCTTCCGGAGGGCACGCCATGAAGAGAGACAAAAATATCAGGAGCTATACGGTGGCGGAGCTTAAAGCCAAACGTGCGGACAGCCGCACCGATTTGACCAAAGTGGACGCCATGACGGATGAAGAACTCGAACGGCGGATTGCCGAGGATGAAGACGAGAGGGACTTGAAGCCCGATTGGACACGGGCCAGGCTGGTTTTGCCGGCTCCGAAGCAATCTGTGCACCTGCGGCTTGAACAGAACATTATCGACTTTTTCAAGTCGCACGGCAAAGGGCATATTGCGCGGATGCAAGCGGTTCTCAAGGCTTACGTGGACGCCCACAGGCCGCATGTCAAATGAGAGACAACTCCCGCTCCCCGCTTCCCGTTTCACCCCTCAGTCCTTAGTCCTCAGTCCTCAATCCTGCTTGATTCCCGCTCCCCGCTTCCTGCTCCTTGCTCGCCATTGAATTTGCACTGCTCCAGGCAACATCCCCCGGCAGGACGGGCTAGCTCAACTGGTCGATCATCGAGGCCGCCAGTCCTCAATACCCGGCGTTTCATGGCCGTGCCACCATCCCGCACCGACCTGGCCTTGTCCGACCTCGTCCGCGAAATATTCTCCTTTCAAGGGTGACCCCTTTACTTTCACGATAAATTTGGGGGAAACGAGCCTTTTCGCGAAGCTGTTGTACGGACCTTTGATTTCGGTTATCATTTCCTGCAAAGCTACCAAGCGTCAAAAGACAACATTTCGGTTCATAGGAATCGGTCATCTAAATCTCACCAGAGAAAAACCCAAAGTCAGGCTCCGTAATTGTGCCTATAATGACCCCCCGATCCAGTAAGCGATTTTGTTCTTCACATGAAGTTTCCGGAAGCAGTGCGCATGAATGACATGCCGCCAGATTACAATTATCTGGTCCCTGCCCATGGCTTTCGATACAAACGGGATCTGTTGAACACCAGCGGGCTTTTTCCAGAGCGCGACGAAGAATCCCCTCAAGCCTTCCTGGTCTACCCATCCGGACCAGACCTCCCATTGTCCCCTCAGAATCACCGGCTGCGGTATAGATCAGAATACCAGCCATGGGATGATCCCCGTCTGCACAGTATAGACGTTCTCGGAGGGATGCAGATCCATATCCGCATTCGTAGATTAGCTGATTAACAAACAAATGTGCAGTAGTATGAAGAAGTACAAAACGAGGGGTTATTATTCTTGGTGCTTGACGACGCTTTTCTCTTATCAGGGCAAGAGCACTCCTGAGTGGGGCAGTCCTGTTTTGTAAAGCGGTTCCATGGGCATTCAGCCAAGAGCGAAGCTTATTTTCCTGAAATTGAAAAAAAATGCCTTCTCCACGAACAACAGATGCAGGGAGCCATTCCTTCACTTTTCTTGAAATAAGGCTCCAGCGATGATCTTCATCAAAGTCCCCCTCAGGGAATATTCTCGAAAATCCAATGAAGGCTCGCGTCTCGCGAAGTTTGTGCATCAAAGAAATCCGCTCGAAATTTGTTGAGATTATCGGTTCATAAGCTGAAATGTTCTCGCTTCTAATCAGGAGATTTGTTTTTGGATAGCCTTCCTGGATATCACGCCTAAAAAGGTCATATTCCTCCCTCCTGAAGGCCTGCTCAGGAGTGTCGGATGGAATGGCCACCTTTTCTGGTTCCGTTTCTCCCTTCAATTTTTTATTTGCGGCTTGGGCCAAATCAGCAGGATCTACACTCCTGTCAGGAAGGAAATTTAAAAGAGCCACCCTTGCCATTTCAACACTGATCTGCCGACCAGGAAGGGCTTGGGCAGACATTCTAAGAAATTGCCACACATAAATATTCTCAAGGATTTCTAAGGTTTCCTCAGAAGAGACACTGTCGGTTGGAGGGATATAGATTGCACTGACAACGTGTGAGAAATAGATATTACTACTTCCTCTAAGGAGTGGATACAGGTGTTCAGTACATTCTGAAGCCTGAGCGGTAGACGGTATGCTGAGAGCAGGGTTCTCTCCGCTGCAGAAGATTTTCAGCCTGGATAGTGCAGTTGCCCCGCCTGGCTCATACTCAAAAGCGCCAGCCAGAGTTCGCCCAGCGATAATCCTGATCTCAGAGCCATCATCTTCGCAGACTATTTTTACTCCTGCAAGAGATGCACTGCCACTGGTTATCATCCTAAGTCTACCCCCCTTCTCAGGAGAGGAGGACTGGAAGACCCATTCCCACCAGGGGAAATCCTGTAGGTGACCTTTGACACAGGCGGAGACAAATCGGACCTGTGACGTTTTTCTCCTCGTATGCTTCTGGCCTTTATCTTTGCCTGAACCAATTGGTCCCTCGCAGACAGGAGCAGCCTTGTCATGAAGTGCAGCTTCATACATCCGTCCACATCGTGGACAAACGTGCCATTTGGGGAAACGAAGAAAAGGCAGCTTTAGATTGAGGTTTATCTGGTCGCTGCCGACGCCTTTATGGGTATAGCGGAAGTCAGGCGGCTGGACAAAATACTTAACCTTAAGTCGTTTTGCCAGACGGATTTCATCTTCGATGCGAAACTCCCGATGATTGGGATCATTTTCACTAAAGGGCCATGCATCCAGTCCGCAGTGAATTAAAGATACGGGACCTGGAAAATCCACCATGGCTCCAACCCCAAAGGGAGTTATTGCCTGACCGCGCCTTACAGGTCTGGGGCTCACAGTAGCACCTCGTTTTCGATTTCATTGTAGTACGTTGTGATTTCAGCCTCACAGGATGCATCAACATCCCTCAGGGAACTTAGGGTCGGCCAGCTGTGCCCGTTCCATCCCACAGGTTCCCTTGAGCCGGCAGGATGAATTAAAGGAGGATTATCAGGCGGTGGGCCAAACGTTCCATACTCCGCCGGGTTCCATACGGCCCATTCCCTTAATCGCTGAAGCATTTTTTGCCTGACGTTGTCACTCTCGGCGGGGTCTACTTTCAACACACGCTGGTCAATCATATCTTCTATTAAATTCCGGAGAACTTTACCTCGGACCAGCGGAAAAGGGCGTGGCATACTCGCTTGAGAGCCGCTGCCAAGTTGCCTAGCTGCCGCAACAATGATTCCATGTAAAGCCCTGTCGACAGCGGGTGGGCTAAATGGGGTGACACTGGTAGGCTCCACCTGCGCATAAAGGCGCTGGTGATAAGAACGGAAGCGCTCGTAATGGCTTCGGTCACGTGGCTTACTTTGACTGAATGTAATTACCACCAGTCCTGGAGCATTAGCGCTGCGGCCAACTCGGCTGGATACCTGTATATACTGGGAAGTGGTCTTGGGTTGCCCAACTATCACCATCAAACTGAGGCGGTCAATGTCGATCCCCACTTCTATTATATTTGAGGCAAGGCAGGCCTCTACTGTCTCTTCAACATAGCCCTGTGCATTCCTTCGGAAAGGAATTTCCAGTTTTTGAATAGCTGCAGGTATTTTGTCCCCCCTGATTCTGCTGGTTAATTCCTCCACGTTCAACAATTGCCGTATCTTGGAGTACGGAAATCCGTGACGGTCAATGATCACTCGGAGATAATCGCGGGCATCTGCCACGAGGAGGGTGGCTGCCCCGCCCAGCTCCCGTAAAGAGTTGAAGAAAGCAAGAAGAGTCCACCATGGATCGCGTTCGCTCTCGTCGCCGTTCTCCACAGGCATAACGGCTGGGAACTGAAGGAGAGTTGCAAAAACCCTCGCCTCAGTTGTTTGCAGGGAGCCGTGTCCAGGAGCCATCACACCGACGTAAATGCGACCGGGCTTAAGTGTTCCGTCTTCATTCCGATCTTCACGTGCAAAAAAAGAATCTCCCGATTCAAGCCCGGACGGCGGGAACAGCATGACTCGATTTCTCGCGTAGATTCCCAGTACCTGATCTGCAGCACGGCTGATAGTGGCGGTTGATGCAACAATTTTGGGAATGATCTGGAAATCTTTTCTGCGACTGGTACACAGCTCTTCAATAATAGTTTCGTATGCTCCTACCATTGATCCAAGGGGGCCGGATATGAGATGAAGTTCGTCCTGGATGATTAATGATGGAGGAAGTCCGGAATGTTTTCCGTCGGCAGCTATTCCAAAAATTGAACGGGTTTCCGGTTTCCAGGAAAGCAATGCAAATTTATCTACAGTTCCGATCACCAGATTGGGTGGACTCGCAAGAATATCCTCATCAATCACTGACACCGGAAGAGGGGGTTTCCCAGGCTGCAAGAAGCTGAACCCAAATTCGCACCGGTCGTCACTACATCGATAAGCCACTGTTTCTGCCTTGCTGCCCGGAATTTTATATTCCTGATAACCAAGTAGCTTTGGTTGGGAGGATTCCGTCCTCTTTTTTCCTTTGCGACCCGATAACTTTGACGATTCTTCACTCATAGGACCAAATTTGGCATTACACCAAGGACATTTCAGCAATATAAGCGGATTTTCAGAGTTGGGATCAGCCCTCAAATGCTTTAAAGCATACTTGGCATCGGATCGGGTATTCGGTGTTGCATCCCCTCCAACCCACATTCCCAGACGGAATTCCCTGTTGCCTAGTTTGGTCAGATTTTGAGGTAGCTTTCTGACATGCTCCATTGCGCAAAAGAGAAGGCTGGCGCGCTGGAACTGCTGAGTTGTAAGAAGCCGAAGCGTATAACGCATTATCACATCGGCTCCCCCTGGTCTCAAATCTGCAAGTCGGTTATAGAAAATAGTGAACGCCGTTAGTCCCAGATAGGCTTCGGTCTTGCCCCCACCGGTAGGAAACCATATCAGGTCAACGAGTTCGCGATCCTTATGAGAGGGATCGCAAATACCGCGCAAATTCATCAGAATGAAGGCTATTTGAAAAGCTCGCCAGTAGCCTCTTGATGGATGAAGCGTGCTTGGTTCTGGGTTATTGATTTCCTTATCCCACATCAGACGTCCGTCTTCCCAACGGGGCAGCCTGATCTCACGGCTTGATCGAAGCTGGGCAATAAGCATGGCGTGATTTGCCAATTGAAAGGCTTCTTTGGAGACTTTGGACATCGGTGTATCTGAATTCAGGAACATCCAACCATCTTCAATGCGGTCCAGACAAACCTTGCACCTATTGATTAGAAATCGGGCGGTGCCTCTGAGATCGTCCGGGATCGGAGGATTCCTGGTTTCAAGCTGCTCCAGTCCTCTGATCCAGTTCCTGTAAGACTCCAACAGTATTTCAATCTCACCTTCGCCTCCATCTGCTGGGTCAAATCCGGCGAGTTTTCGCATACTAACCCGAATTGATTCCCCTTCGACGTTCTTGATTTCAGCGCTTATACCAGTAGTTTCATAGCTCGGCAGACAATCTGTTGATACCTCGACGATTTTGTTCGGTTGATTCCCGGGCCAGTTAGCTGCGCAACCATGCCCAACCGCAAAGGTTTGCCGGTCGCGATAAAGTAAACGCGTAATCTGCTCTTCATCTTCATCTTTGCAGGCAACGGGTTTCACTTCGGGATAAGGGGCAATCCATGATACTTGAGTAACTCCACTTACGCGGAATCCTGCCTGAAAAAAGCAGAACTCATCCAGGCGTCCGGAACTTTTTTGCTGGCAATTTATTATGCATACCGTTATCAGTCGCCTCTTGGAACCGCCAAATCTTTCATGCTGTCGCGATACCGCGAGGACTTGCAACCTTCCTTCCAGGCCCGGCACCCAAACTTTTATGCAAGCAGTGTTCATCAGATCGTCTTGCTTGAAGGTAACGGATGGTTGGCTTCCATCCGGAGCGAGACAAGGTTTTCTGAGCCAAACCTCACGTGAAATTGCACTGTCTGGACTCTGGCCTACCTTGGTTTCGACCTTCTCATAGACTGCGCATTCAACACTAACCAAAATACCTGCTGTCTCAACCGAAAGATCACCAAGAAAACTCAATCCCATAGCAGAGGGCCGATAGGCATTGGCCAGTGTTACATCATAATCGTCAGTATCGTCAGCCGCTATTTTGATACGGGAAAAGTCCTCTTCAACTTTTTTCTCAATAACCTCATCAACTCTCACATCGGGGCCAGGTTCAGAATCAGGGAAATCTTGCGGCGATGTTTGCGCTTCTTCAGCCAGTTGTCTCAGTTCCGTAACTTCCTTCGGAAAAAGGATACCAGCTCCATATCTCTTGATTGGTGAATCCTGCCATAAGATTTCTTCTCCATTTTGCTGTCGTTTCGGTTTCCGAAATTCCTCCCAAGTCATTACCACAGCGTTGTTCTTATCGACAATTAGGGGATCACATGCAGGATCAGGGCCGATGATCTCTGCTCGTAACCTCTTTAAGAGCCATTCGCGATTATTGAGATTTCTCTCCAGGCTCGCCATTACGTTTTCCTTTCAGTGCCCGAGCTAAAAAGCCGTTTTTTATGGTAGAGAGGTAAGCTACGCGGCACTTTTCATCAAGCAACATGATTAATTTCAGGCGTGCACGGGACATCCCAGTATAAAGAATTGACTTGGCCAATTCAGTCCCAAACGATTCAATATCGGTGAAGATTACTGCCGGTGATTCGAGACCTTTGAATGCATGTACACTCGCATAAGCAATACTTTCATGCTCTGGCGTTTCATCCTGGAGCGCCTGGAGATGGATAGACTTATCTGCAGTCAATGCTTGAGCGCATGACAGATTGTTCTCTTTTGTTGAGAGAATGATGATTTCAGAGGGAAGGAAATTCTGTAAAAGCGCTTTTAGGGTGCCTTTCAGCAAACTCAGTTGCCGCTCCTGGGACTCATAAAAATGGGCTTCAATATCTGCATGCATCCCGATATTCAGGATTCGGGAATAGCCGGGATGTATTTGGCACATCAGTTCCAGGCCGATTGCGATTTCTTCTGCGTTCCTGCAGTTTACACGAAGCGGAAAAGTAAAATGATATGGTGATCGCCTCTTCAAGAGCTGAACGAGATCTGTCGCGGTTCCCGCCTGCAGCCTAGCATATATCGCCTGATGCTCGAAATCTCCGAACATGGCCCACCGCCCTCCAGCCAAGCCCCCTTCAAGTGCCAGATCCATGACGTCCAAGTACTCCTCGGTCATGAGGTCCTGTGCCTCGTCAATGATGAGAGTTTCACAGAAAGGAACTTTGATTATCCCCTGAAGCCCTCTATCTATGAAATTCTCAGGGAGCTGCTGGGACCAGAACAGATGATTATTAGTTTCAGGAGGACCCAGCCCGGACATTCTCAAAAGGAATTGATGAAGGGTTCCAACAAAAAAAGATCCCGGTGAGATGCTCAAGAACCCCTTTGTCTGCTGCTTAAACCAATGACCAAGGGCAGAATTAAAACACAGGAAAAGAGTGTTCTGTTTTCTGGACGCGGCCCGCCGGGCAGCCTCGATTGCAAGGAAGGTTTTCCCGGTACCTGCCGGGCCTTTAAAAATAACCCGATCATTTTCTTCCAAAACATCCAGAGCCTGAAACTGCTCAGTTGTGAATTGAATTACCCGCTTTTCTTTATCTTCTATGTCCTCTCGCGGAGGAATGAAAAACTCAAAGTCACGGCGAAGAATTTCTGCAATGCCACCGATTTGTTCTATACTGGGGCGGCTCCTTATGAGATCGTACCATTTTGCTGAAGGCGAGCCACGGACATGTTCATGAGCTCGCTCTAAAATGTTTAAACAGCATGTCGATACAGGGAACCTGGTAAGAGTTGTTTTGTCCGCAAATTGCCAGGGGTGCCATTCTGGCGAATGCTCTGAAAAGGTAATATAGGTGAAGAAAACCCCCGAAAAAAAAAGTAAGTTCTTCAGGGTGGGGTCGGCATCAGTCACAAACGTTCTCAAGGAATGCATCGAATCGGAAGCCTGTCTGAAAGGACCAACAACAGAGACCTCCCGGTGAGGTTCGGAGCCGTACTTCCAAAGGCCGCCCTCTCTTGCAATATTCCCTCCCTTGACCTCGATACATAGAATGCCTCCCTTTGGCACAAGGACAACAAAGTCCACTTCTCCCTCTAACCTCTTGGAGTGTTTAGCAATACCCAATGAATGCAGTACAACCCACTCCCGTGTTCCGGGGTCATCACAAAATCTGCCAAATAGAATTTTTTCTCCTGGAGATTTGCAATCGGTCGAAAGATATGGTGGTATCATACGTGCCATTGATCAGCTCTCCAGACTTTTGATAATTCCGATCCTGGAGTATGGAATTTCAACAGGCTTTGGATCTACAGCAGCCACCCGGAAGACAGAAATCTCCCCTGAACTGAGGTCAGGAAGTTTGAGGCTATACGAGTCCTTAATAAGGATGCGTTGTTCGATAAGTTTTCTAAGCCTTTCGAGTAAGGCTTGTCGAATTTTTCGGCCAGCAGCGCCATGAAACCTGATGATTTCTTTCATTTGCTGCAAACGAAGAGATGCAAGTTTTTCCGGGTTCTGGCCGTCTATGCGAAAACCCAAGTCACCGCAAATTGACATTAAATTATAAAAAACAGGTTGAGATTGAGGGCGGATAACCAACTGAGTTGTCCACATCCAAATGTACCTGTGGTCGTTAATTGCAGAGCCTTTCTGTTGTAGGCGCTTTCCAAATTCTTCCGATCCATACCGCGAGAGTGCTCGCTCCAGCACCGACTTCCAGTCAAGTGCTGTAGATACCAGGTCACCTTTACCGCTGGCCGCCATCAGAGCATTGGCTACTTCTTCCAGATAGTCCCCGCTTCCTGATGTGCGCAGAACGATCAGGTCTCCTTCCTGCAATTCGTTGACTCTCCGGCGTGGAAACCGTGTCCCAAGTTCTTCAATGCTTATTCGACGTTCCACAAGGTCTGAAATTTCAATGACTTTCATTTCATCTCTTAAATGAACCAATGAATTATTAGTCAGCACTATGGCCCTGGCCTTTATGTAGAACTGCCTGTCCGTAGCTGTGCCAGCATAAGATTGTTCCCTTTGCCGCAGTGACTCCCAGAAATTCTCATTCATCCATTCGTCGATTTGGGAATCTTCGACAATGGTGCCCGGAAGAACGTTTGCGGAGCTTCTTGAAGACCTGATCCTGATTTGTGTGCCCTTAGGGAGACCTTTCCTCTCGGGAGGATAAAATCCTTCCCGTTTGTAGGCTACTATATGCAGTTGAGCACAACGGCATCCATGGTATAGTTCATAAATAAAGGGTGATAAACGGCCACCAGCCGGAATGATTACATCATCGAAGACCGAGTTCCTGAGCATCTTTTGACTCAGGATGATTTCACAAGCCGGATTTTTCTGATGAATTTCATTCACAGCTCTCTCCGGCCATCCCGGGGTTGGACCTCTGGTAAGAGCAGCAACAAGACCAACTTTACTCCCTTGCTTTCGAGAATTTATCAGGAGTTCGAAGACTTTCTCTCTTTTAGGGTTGGCAGGAGAGCGCCTTAGAAACCCAACAATACGAGCCAGTGCTTCAATGCTTTGGCTCAAAAATGGCAAGTATGCAGCTTCTGATTTAATGCTCCGCAATTGCATTTCTATTGGGAGGTCTTCACAGTCGAAGGGCAGGAGTGTAAATATGAATACGGCGCGGAGCTGCCAGATCTTCATTTTCAGAGACCTTGCAGCAAAATCGTCACCGACATCCTGTAGAGCACCGAAAAGCCGCCCTGTCTCCTTCATCAGTTCATTAATAGGGTCGACAACGAGTTGGTGGTGAAATACACGGATCACACTTGCGTTTGCAAAAATTCTGTCTGCCAGATGAAAAGGGCTGGTCATGGCCGGGTCGATTGCTCCAGGGCATAAATCATCATCTCAATTCCCGGTGGAGGGCTGTCAGGAATTCTCTCCGGGACGTTAATTGCTTTCTCTGTGCGGCTACTCGAAAGGAGAGCCAGCATGTCCCCTGCATCTTCTTCATATTCAGTCTGGTCCAGGAGCACTATTAGATTTGGGGATTTTATGAGTTCCCAAGCTCTTAGAGCCTCAGGGCCATCGAGTATGGACAGAGGTGTATTTGCGTTTGCGAGAACTTCAGATTTCTGTGAGGATACCAAAATACCGGCGTGCGCAGCTTTTTTCTCGGTGGCAGGCATCAATAAGTCTTCAAGTTGGTATATTCTGGACTTCCCATACGGGTCGAATATTACCGAGGTATCCTTTATCTGTGCACCCCAAGCGGATCGGTTTGTTACCAACAAACATTGACTGTTGGCGGACAGAAGTGAAGCTCGTGAGCCTCCTGTAACTTTTTCATAAAATTGAAAAGCATCAATCAGCTTTCCTTCCTGTTGATGGGAAAGATGAGGGATAAGAGAAATCTCATAGTCCGAAAATTTGCTTTCGAAAATCCCATGTTTGATGTTACTCAGCCGTTCTCCCTTGGTTAACAGCTCTATCCAAATTGCGATTTGCCCCCCCTCTGATTTAAGCCCAGAAACTAGGCCTTCGACATTGATTCTTCTTTGAGGTCTTTTAGAATCTGGATATCGAAGAAAAACTCGGGTACCCGTTGGAAGCGGGAGCATTTCTTCCCATTCCAGGCTGGTTCTCCCGGCGGAAGCTATGAGAGCGCCCAGAGCACATAATGATGAACAGCACAAGCGGGTCGGAAGCAGTAGCACCAGGAACAGTCGCAAATTCTTGACTAGGGTCCGGCGCATCCACCAACCGGACCAAATAAGAAAACCCGCCCACTCAGGCAAGATCCCATTTGCACGCTGCCCTTTTGATCCCAACTCAAAGGATTTCTTCATGTTGAGGGGGACTAACCACTCTGACATTTGCTCCATCCAGAACCTAATATGCTCAGATCGAAAGCAGGCGATGACGGCATTTCGAGATTACTACCATCACATCAGAAATGCACTGATCTTTTCTCTCAATGATTTTGTATCGGTGATTTCGCACTCCCAAATAACCAAACATTCCCAGCCCATCCTGTCAAGCTCTTCAAGATTCCTTTTATCCCTGAGCCGATTGGATTCGAGCTTATTTATCCAGAATTCAGTCCGGCTTTTAGGTCTGTACGCGTACTTGCAATCAGGATGTCGATGCCAAAAGCAGCCATGGACAAAAATGACCTTTCTTTTACTTGGAAAAACTAGGTCTGGGCAACCTGGCAAATCTCTCCGGTGGAGACGGTAGCGGTGCCCCATGGAGTGGATCATGCGCCGCACGGCTATTTCGGGGCCTGTATCAGCATGTCGGATTTTCGACATATTCCTGCTGCGGGCTTCAGGACTGATACGGTCCACCAACTGGAATCTCCTTTAGGGACTAAGACTTATTCACTCATTTAACCATTTTGCACTTCCGCCAGCAACTTATACACTATCTCTGCGATCTGTTTTGCAAGCAAGGGCGGGACGGCATTCCCTACCTGAATGTATTGATGAGTTCGTTGGCCCTCAAAAAAGTAATTATCGGGAAAGGTTTGCAGCCTTGCAGCCTCCCGAACTGTCAGGCTTCTGCATTGTGAAGGATCATAATGAATGTAGTAATGGCCGTCTTTGGCCAGATGGCATGTAACGGTCGTTGCGGGCCTGCAGGCGACCTGCACACGAAATCTGTCATCGAACTTTCCCTTAACAGCCTCCTCGATGTTATCGTGTTTAGGCCAGAGAGCTTTGGGAAAGTCACATATCTTGGGGGATCTTTTCTCAGCTCGCGCAAAGCAGGAGGCAAAAAAATACCTGTGAAGATCCTGTCTTATGTGAGCCCTGGCAGAATGATTGCAAACCCCGCCTAAACGCTTGTCTCCGAACCATTTCATGGAATAATCGAGATCGAACTTGTGTTCCAGAAACTGACCTCCTGTTCCCAGTTGATCACTCAGGTTTTTAATTGCGGCTAAGCATTCCTGGCGAAACCCATTCCCTTGAACATCGCCTAGCCATGACTGCTGAATTGATGATCGAACAACTTTAATCCAAGCCTGGTAGGAGTCCGGCTCCCTTGAAAGCAGGCTCCGGATTTTCGGAAGGTCAGACAAAACCTCTTCAACAGACACTGGATCATCAGCTTTACGAAGGATACCGGGAGTGATATTTAGATCCTTGCGAACACCCAGAATGATCAAACGGTGACGCGATTGGGGTACCCCGTAATTTTCAGCTTTGATTATGAAATCGGATGGTTCCAGGCCGCCCGCTGTGGTCTGCTTGACGAGCGAATAGAGACAATAGGTTCTTTTCTCGTATGGAATTCCTTGTTTAGTGTGAACGTTCACCGCGGCAGCCGGAAACTGCAAATCTTTAATAATTTTATTAATGACACTCTTGCCTTTGTGTGTTGCAGAAAGAATCCCTGTGACATTCTCCATAACAAATATGGGCGGCCGGAATTTTGCGACGCATCTCAGGTAATCTTTATAAAGAGTATGTCGTCTATCGTCCTCATACTCCTGGATATCATTATTTCTCTTCGCTGTGAGTCGTGACCGGCCCACCACCGAATATAACTGACATGGAGGTCCACCAGTCATGACCCAAAAACTGTCGTCCTCCTCTCCAAGGGCCTTGCTGATATGCCGGTAAACAGTGGCGTTATTTTTACCCAACTCCTTCAGGAGTGCCACTTCAGCAGCGGATTCAGCCTCTTTTGGGAATTTATTGAACAGTTCCGCCCGCGAAATCTTACTTTGTAGGTACTGATAGTACTCGTCCGGGACTAGATCTGGAGCAAATTGGCGGAAAAAACACCTCAGCAGCAAAGTTGAATGAGCGTAGATATCCTTTTCCACAGCCAACCGAATGCTGAAAGGGCGGGTTCCGTCTTTGTTTTCAAAAGCAGCAAAACCCTCTCCAAGCCCGCCAGGCCCGGCGAAAAGATCGATAACAGAGAAACTATTTCCCAACGCTCCTCCAGTTTTCATTCAAAATTGATAGAATATACCAAAAACACGATCCAATAAACAAATGAATTGACAAACCGATAAGTTCTGATCATGTTTGATGTTTTGGTAGGCTGCAACAGAGGCAGCAATGTATTGGGTTCTCGACTTAGTACAGGAGATGCATACATGGCTGACGATCAGTTTCAAGAGAAAGAGTCCGACGTGTGGGAAGAAATCTCTGACGAGCGGCGAGATTCGGTTCCCGGGCATACCTTTTGAGGAAGGATGCCGGGATCCAGATCACCCTTACATAGTAGCATCGAGGAATTCAGATAAACATGATGGCAGGGTTCGAGCCTAACGCCGCTAACTTAAGGGAAACATCTGGTGTTTCGGCCCGGGAAGCGGGGAGCGGGAGGGGGACGCGGGGACGCAGAGACGCGGCGACACGGGGAGTGGAAGGCGGATAAGGGCAGTGAAGAGTGAAGGGGGAAGCGCGAAGCGAGAAGCCGAAGAGTTTTTAGTTATTAGTTGTCAGTTTTTAGTAACTTAAAACTCAAAACTCTTCTAGGAGAGGGTGAAGCGGAATTGCGTTTTTCAATTGATTCCGAGGATACAGAGTTACCCGCCCTGTGACACCGCACGGTTTTGCCCTGTAAATCCTGTTAATCGTGTCTAAGCAGTTCACTCGACAGGATTTGGTCCAGGAGGCGCTCAAGCCATATATTCGTGTCCAACAAGTACACGGATCAATCTCCTCGCCATTCCAAGGCTTTTTTTTGCAGCTCCAGGGACGTGTACTGGTCGCGGTAATCTCGCAAGGCCCCAGCCCAACCCTGCCGTAACATCCGCCCATTCTTCCGTGCCCGCCTCTCCAGAAGGAATTCGACGAAATCGCGCACTTCCCTATGCAGGTCGGGTGGAAGCTCCTTTATGAGCTCTTTGAGTGCTTTCGATGTTTGTTTCACAGCTCCCTCAGCCCCTTTCCTCTCTTGGCGTCGAGGGCTTCCTATACCAGGCCTCCCGCGAACGCCCAAAGCGCCAGACTTCCGCCTAAAGGCGGTAAGAGGAATGACCAGATTAGATTTGTCGCGCGGTCGGCCTGCCCGCTACGCGCTCGCACGACGCAGAGTGGTTATTTTTTTTCGGTAGGGTACTACATAAGTCTATCATACGAGGGAGTCGAACTCGCTCGCTCTTGAATCTCCCTCGATTTGCCTGTCCCACCTTTCCCGGTCTTTTACCATGGACCGGCGATCATTGATTATGCGGCCCTCAGAGACAAATATCAAGTATTTCGAAAACGGGGTGAGGGGCGAGCAGGGGACACGGGGAGCCGAAGAGTTTTTAGTTATTAGTTGTCAGTTTTTAGTAACTCAAAACCCAAAACTTAAAACTCAAAACTCTTTCAGGGTGAGGGGTGATAGGTGAGGGGTGATAGGTATTGGGTTACCCATGACCTCTAACCTATTACCCATAACCTGCACTAAATTCAACAATCCACTCCGCTGCGCTCCTCCATCCACTCCGCTGCGCTCCTTCATCCGTGGTTCATTCCTTTTTGACATCTGCTCCGCAACCATATATAGTTACATTATGACGAGGCGGGAAAAGCTCATAACCAAAGCCGGGGCCAACCCGAAAGGGCTTTCTTTCTCCGAGTTCCAGACGCTTTTGAGTCAGTGCGGATGGATGCTTGATCACCAGACCGGGAGCCATCAGATTTGGTATTCACCGGGGCGTTACCGGCTTTCCGTCCAGGAAGGCAGGACCGGGAAGGCAAAAGGCTATCAAGTTGAGCAATTCCTCGCCAGGTATGAACTTGAGAGGGAAGAGGCTGAAAGTGGTAAAACATGATCCTTTCGACAATTGGACTGTCAACGTGTTTTTAGACGATGACGGCGAGTATCTGGCCCATTTTGTTGAGATGCCGAATATATCGGCTTTTGGCGACTCACCCGAGGAAGCCTTGAGTGAGCTGGCTGTCGCGTGGGAAGGTGTGAAGGAAAGTTTCCGAAAGCATAACGAGGCAATACCTCTTGCTCCGGCGAGAAAGGGGTATAGCGGACGGTTCAATGTGCGGATCGACCGGCGTTTGCATCGGGCGCTGGCTATCGAGGCTGCTCGCGCCGGCATATCATTAAACGCACTTATTGCTCAGAAATTGGCAAGGACAACCAAAACTCAGGCTTGAGATTCTGAAGAGTCTGACGGAGGGTCACGCGGTGACGCGGTGACGCGGGGACGCGGTGACGCGGTGACGCGGGGACGCGGTGACACGGAGACACGGTCAGCGTAAGAGTTTTTAGTTGCTGGTTGTCAGTTTTTAGTAACTCAAAACCCAAAACTTAAAACTCAAAACTCTTTTAGGTGATGGATTACCCACGACCTCTAACCTATTACCCATAACCTGCACTAAATTCAACAATCCACCCCGCTACGCTCCTCGATCCGTGGTTGAAGAAGTTGGATTTTTCACCATTACAGAACGAGCTGGAACCATCACAAAAGAGATTTGTAAAATGTCATTTTACGCTTTACAATAACCGCTGCATGATAAAAAGCTTCCTCCATAAAGGATTACAACGCCTTTTTGAGCATGATGACGGCAGCAAACTGCCGCAGGAAATGCTGGCGAGGCTCCGCCTCATTCTCTCGACTCTGCATGCGGCAGAGGAGATTGAAGGCATGAACCTGCCGGCCTTTCGCCTGCATCCCCTGAAGGGGGATTTGAAACGCCGTTACTCGGTTACTGTCCGCGCGAATTGGCGGATCACTTTCCGATTTGCAGATGGAGAAGCTTTCGACGTGGATTTTGTCGATTACCATTGAAGAGGCAAGACTATGGAGATGAAAAACCCTGTGCATCCCGGCTTACTCGTCAAGGAGTGTCTTGAGGATTTGGGCTTGAGTGTTGCGGAAGCCGCCAAAGGGCTTGGTATTACGCGCCAGCAGCTTCACAACGTTATTGCCGGGCGTAGCAGCGTTTCGCCTGAAATGGCGATCCGTTTTGAAAAGGCTTTTGGCAGCACGGCGGACACGTGGTTGCGGATGCAAATGAATTATGACCTTGTGCAGATGCGCAAGCGGGCATCCGGGATTGTTGTTGCCCGGCTGGCTCCAAGGGTTGCCTAGCACGCACCCGTTGTTTGTCGCTAATGAGGAATTGAAGGAGCCTCTTGCAAAAGTCCTTCAACGTCATTCCGGCGAAAGCCGGAATCCAGGTTTTTCAAGGTCTTCTGGACCCCGGATGTCACCGGGGTGACGGTTTTGTTGAGTTTTGCAAGAGGCTCGAAGGATTGGGGAATTAAGGGATTGCGGAATTTAGGAATTTGATTTCTCCCTGCTTCCTGCTTCCTGCTTCCTGCTCCCTGCTTCCTGCTTCCTGCTCCCCGCTCCCTGCTTCCCGCTCCCTGCTCCCCGCTCCCTGCTCCCTGCTTCCTGCTCCCTGCTTCCTGCTTCCTGCTTCCTGCTCCCTGCTTCCCGCTCCCCGCTCCCTGCTTCCTGCTTCCTGCTTCCTGCTCCCTGCTTCCTATTGCCGTTTCTATTGCCGTTTCTCGTTGCCGCTTCTGGTTGCCGCTTCTGGTTGCCGTTTTGCGCGGCCAAATCCCGCATGATAATCTTTTGCCGGATCAAAACGAATCATAAATCCCGATTAAGCAAGCATTCAGGCTTCGTGTCTTCGCGTGAAAGAATTTCCAACCCGTTCACCGCGGAGACGGGTCATAGTCCGGTCAAGGAGGGGACGCAGAGGAAAACCAGGGCCGACAGGGGGATAGGGCGACTGGTCATAGACAGGCCATGGATGGATGCTGCGAGGGTCTTGTCCCCGTGTCCCTCCCTCTCCGCGTCGGTCTTTGCCTCTGTGTTCTCTCCTTGACCTGTCCATGACCAGCCTCTGCGGTGAACTCTTACACAAAAGGAAACGTCGCCACATGAAAAGCCGGATCGATGATAAGCAATTGCTTCAATTAATGAGGAACGGCAACACCGTTTCCGAAGCCGCCCGCAAGATGGGAGTCAGTAAAGGGAGCATATCCAGACGGTTGAAGGCGTTGAATATCGCCATAAACCGCAATGTAACCATCCGGGCGGCCCACAAGATCGTTGACCGCGAAATCAATGCTCTGGACCAACTTCAGAAGATCAACCGGGACGCAAACGAACTGCTCGACCTGCTCATGCGCTGGAACCGGGGCGAAGACGATGCTCTTCAGGTACTCGAATCTCAGGTCCGCAAAATCAAGGTGCGCCCTCACAAAGGATCGGGCGCGAACTTGGGCACTCACAAAAGATCGTGCCCGGACTTGAAGCATCTAACAGTGTCAGCAGCGTTAAGCCCGGACCTGAGCGCAGTGAGGGTCCAGCATGGCGCATCGGCCCGGTGTGTAAGCGCGAATCCGAACGAAGTGAGGGTTCGGGGGCAGGAAGAGGAAATCACCCAGTACAAATCGAAAGACCCGCGCGAACTCGCTTTAAAGGCCATGCAGGAAATCCGGGAGCAACTGAAGCTGCAGCTCGAAATCTTCCAGGCGCTTTTCGATATGCGGGCCGTCCAGCAATTTCAGGCTGAAGTATTGGAGGTAATCGGAAGTGTTTCAACGGAAGCAAGAGATGAGATCGTTCGCCGGCTCACGGAAAGAAATGCTCTTCGGTCAACTCTTGACCTCAATTGACCAGAAGTTCCGCCGGGATGACGGAAAGGCTTGCGCCTCACTTGGGGCCCGGGCCGGGAAGACGCCTGTTATCCTCGATACCCTGATTCATTTCTTGGTTCAAGCTCTTGTGCTATAGTTTCAGCGAATTCAAAGCGGAGGGCAAAATATGGCCTTGTGGAAATCCGTAATCAGCAGTTGAGTTAGGTCTTATGGAAAGAATTATCAATATCCACATCGAGAAACTGCCGGAGGGGGTCTGCCTGGCAACCTCTGAGGAGGCGCCGGGGCTGGCGGTTCAAGGCCGCACTGCCACAGAAGCATTGGAGATCGCCCTGGGTGTGGCCGGGAAGCTCATCGAGGCGCGAACAGCACGTCCAGTGGACATTCAACTCTTAAGCATCGGCGATTCATTCGACTATCCCCTGATTGTCAGTGCATGAAATGCGACGGCTGGCGACTCTTTGACATCGTTCGATATTCAAGGGATTGGGGAATTGAGGAATTGGGGAATTTAAGAATCTCACTGTTCGTCGCGAAGCGATAGAACCAAAAGGAATTATTCTTTTCCGTCCTCCGTCCTCCGTCCTCCGTCCTCTGTTCACTGCTCGCCGCGAAGCGATAGAACCAAAAGGAATTATTCTTTTCCGTCCTCCGTCCTCCGTCCTCCGTCCTCCGTTCACTGCTCGCCGCGAAGCGATAGAACCAAAAGGAATTATTCTTTTCCGTCCTCCGTC
>JBEKQE010000021.1:0-41655 GCA_049520035.1 Syntrophobacteraceae bacterium
ACCGATGCCACCAAGTGCAATTTGTCAGTAAAGAAACTGATAAAGAAAGATGAGGTGCCTGTGATCATTGGTCCGACCACCAGCGGAACGAGCCTCGCGGTGGTGGGCGTGGCGGAGGAAGCTCAAATCCCTCTGATTTCTTGTGCTGCCAGCTACAAAATTGTAACCCCTGTTGAGAGTCATAGATGGATATTCAAAGTCGCTGGTTCGGATAGTCACGTTGTGGGAAAAATGTATGATTACATGCAGGCCAAAGGAATTAAAAAGGTTGCCATCATGACCGTTTCTGACGGATTTGGAGCCAGCGGACGAGAGGAGTTGTTGAGGCTTGCGGGCGAAAATGGCATTACGATTGTGGCCGACGAGCGCTACGGTCCGCAGGATACGGACCTTTCTGCGCAGATGACCAAAATCCGATCCACGCAGCCCCAGGCCATCGTAAACTGGTCCATAGGGCCTACACAGATTCTGGCGATCAAGAGCTGGCGCGATCTGGCTATGGATTCGATCCCACTTTACCAAAGCCACGGTTTTGGGAACTTGAAAAACCTGGAACTTGCCGGCAAGGCCGCTGAAGGGGTCCTTCTTCCTCTGGCCAGGGTCAATGTGGGCGATCTGCTGCCCGATAATCAGCCGCAGAAGAAAGTCATATTGGAGTATAAGAAGGCTTATGAGGCGGGCTTCAAGGAGCCTGTCTCCTCGTTTGGCGGTCATGCCTGGGATTCGATGAACCTGGCCGTATCAGCGCTTAGAGCGGTTGGGCCCGATCCCGCAAAGATCCGGGACCATATCGAGAATACAAGGGGTTTCGTTGGCATGCATGGGATCTTCAACATGTCTGCCCAGGACCACAACGGCCTCAGCAAGGAGGACCTGGAAATGATCGTGGTGAAGGACGGCAAATGGGCGCTGGCGAAATGAAAGTGCAGTTTTTTAGTTTCCGATTTTTGTTTTGAGTCTAAAAACTCAAAACTTAAGACTCAAAACTGACATGAATTATTCCGGCTGATGTCGAAATTGCAAAGACTAGTACATTGTCAACTAAGTTAGTTTATGTTATATTGCCCTCCTGAGGGGGCAACTACTATGAAAAAACAGTACCAGATCCAGCTCACAGATCAGGAACGCAGAGAGCTTAAACGCCTGATTGAGAGCGGGCGCAAACTGGCCAGAAAAATCACACGCGCCCGCATTTTGTTGCTGGCCGACACTGGGAAAACAGACAAGGAGATTGCAGAAGCACTCCAAGTATGCACGTACACTGTACATAAGATACGTAAACGTTTCTTTAACGAAAAATCCTTAAACAGCCTGGAGGAAAAACCACGGCCTGGAAAACCTCCCAAGCTGGACGGCCTGACAGCGGCACATATAACGGCTCTTGCCTGTTCAGAGCCGCCCGAAGGCCGAGAATATTGGACGCTACGCCTGCTGGCCGATAGAGCGGTGGAACTTGACTTGGTCGACACCATTTCTCATGAAGGTGTACGAAAGCTCCTAAAAAAAACGAATTGAAACCGCTTCATGAAGATGCTTTCTGAATTACATTATCCCGATGCCGAAAAGACAATGCCTCGACCGCCGCATTGCCACTCAGGAAGAGCTTAAAAAGGAAGTCTATGCACTGGTCGAAGAGCGGAATAGAATCAAAGCTACCGTGAACTGGAGCTTTACCAAAACTAAAGCACGACAAAAGCTGGAAAGACATTACCCAACTACAACTAATTAAGTTGACAATGTGCTAGTCTCATTGACCTATTGCTTGCATGTTCGATGTGGAAAGTGTATGGTTTTGCAGGCTTTGGGGTCGTTCAAGAAGTTTTTTCGGGCAGAATCCGACCCGAGAATGCGGTTTGGATGCGTGGGGTACAACTTGACGCATTATTCCGGATAATTGTAGCGCCCTTCCTCCAAGACTGATATCTCTTTAAGCATCCGTTTGCGTGGCAGATTCCCGAAATTATCGCCAAAGGATTTTTTATGGAACGCCACAACCCCGATACTCGGCCCGTGACCCATACTCTCAAGGGAATCGCCATATCCTCGGTACTCATAAATCACTATGTCAACACGCATTTTTCGGTTGATGCCAGCGGCTTTGCGAATCTATTCATTGCGCTTTTCTACATGGCCAGCGGGTATGGCTTGTACTACTCTTTGAGTAACGCCTTGCCAGGTGAAACCACTTTTTCAAGAAAAGCTTTGTTCCTGTTCTATCGTGACAGAGCGATCCGCATCTTTCCGCTCTTCTGGATCGCTTTGCTTGTTTCCGGAAGACCTTTCCCTTGGGCTCTCCTCGGCCTTCATGCCCCAGATCATTTCTGGTTCATACCCACACTGCTGCAGTGCTATGCGCTGGCGCCTCTCATTTTTTCAAGTATGCGGAAAAATAAAGCAATATTGATTGTCGTCGTCATTCTGGCGTTTACAGGAATCAACTGCTTGCCTTGCCTGGGGTATGCCGGCCAGATGACCATAAAGCTTTTGAGCTTCTTGGATACTGGGTGGAGAGGTTTTTACTTTATTTATGTACTATTGTTTACACTTGGACTCTTGTTGCCGTGTTTTCTCAATCCAGCACGAGTTAAGCATCCAATATCTGCAAAGCTGGCTTTTTGCCTTCATCTGGCTTCAACTTTCGGTTTCATGATGCTGCTTAAATACTTCGTTAAGAACAGCCTGTTCTTTTATATTATGCCTCTTCCCGCTTTAGCTCTCGTTTTCATCCATGCCATCAGGTATGTAATAAAGTTTCGCGTCTTTGCCTATCTCGGCAGCATCTCCTATTCAATTTACCTTTTCCACATACTCTACTACAAAATGATCGATGGCATCGGATTCCCCAACAGATCCCTGACCAATCTGGCAATCTCCATCGCCTTCTTCCCATTATTTTTGTATGGTTGCAACAAGGCAGAAGGACTCGGCAATTGCATCGCTCAAAAGTTGAAAGTCTCCATTAAATACCCTCTCTTTCAAAAAACTCTCCCCGGGTGCTAATCAGTTCTCACCTTTGTCTGGAACTCATCTCCGGTAACGCTTGATGGACGAAAACCGGGTTTCGGACGAGGGGAGGCAGGATAAGCCGTGCGAAGCCTGCTTCCTACTCTACGTAGAGGAATACTCGGTCTATAATGCTTGAGGATTTGATTGGGATATCCTATAATTTACAGATTCTGCGCGTTCCAAGAGCTTTCTCGGATGGAATCCGACCTGCGAAATGCGCCTCGGGATTCGTTGGTGGTCAGTTTGAGCCATTATTCAGGTCCCGACCTTCGCGTAGTGTGCGACCATTGTCGTCGATACAGGAGCATCAATGTCGATCAACTCGTGTGGCTTTTTCTCAATTGCGCTTGTTTCATCTATTACAGGAGCACTCTTGCTACTGCTTGCACAAAAATTAGGGTGCTCCATAAGGCAGCGCTGCACCAAAGCAAGAGCCTCCGGCGAAGCTCAATCCGGGGGGTCGCAAAATGCAATGGAGGGCGTCAATAAATACGGGAGACAACTCACAGTCAGGCAGATCCTCAAGAACGAGCACCGCCAGTTCGTAGGCGGCTTGTGGGAGGAAATCGGCGCGCAGCAGCTAGACTTCCTAAAGCTACATGGCCTGAAGAGCGATCACCTTCTCCTCGATGTCGGGTGTGGGTGCCTGAGAGGGGGGATTCCCTGCATACGCTATCTTGAGGCTGGAAACTACTTTGGGCTGGACATCAACGCTTCGCTTGTAAAGGCCGGGCAGATAGAGATCGAAAGAGAAGGGCTTACGGGAAAGCGGCCCAATCTCATGGTGAACGATAAGTTTGAATTCAGCCGGTTTGGCAGGACATTCAACTATGCAATCGCCCTCTCGGTCTTCACGCATCTGCCCATGAACCACGTAATTCGCTGTCTGGTCGAAATCCGGAAGGCGCTCTCTCCCGGGGGCCGGTTCTTTGCAACATTTTTCGAAGCGCCATCCGCTGCCCACCTTGAGAGGGTCACGCATATGCCTGGGGGCACCCAGACAAACTATGACTCGGACCCGTATCACTACTCGATCGAAGAATGCCGGATGATGGCCCGCGCCGCAGGAGTCCAGGTCAGCCTGATCGGCGAGTGGGGACATCCAAGGGCCCAGAAAATGCTGTCATTTACAATGGGCTGATGTCCGCAACTTTTCTATTCCCGGCGATCTGCACTTATTGGAATTTCCGGATGTCCAGGTTGGTGCGAACATGAGAGCGGCTCCTTTTTGAGACACTCGCAATTCATGACTCATGATCAAGCAGAAAGTGAGTAATTTGCGGTACTGCCTTTCCGAATTTTTTTAGACGCTACCCAGCACCCATAAGAGTTTGGAGGCGATAAACAGATGGTCACGGTAGAAGAAAAAGTTTGAAAACAGTGGACCAGTTTATGGGATGTCTGAGTTCACCGGCTGAAATCAAACGTGTAAAATCTCCCCGGGGGGCAAGAGCGAAACATATGGGACTAAGATGTTAGAAAAATTCCCATCGTGCTGATGCCGCGTGAAGGCCAAAGCGCACTCTGGAACCTTGCTGGAACCATTCTTCGCCAACGGTTGCTGAAAGTGGTAGATTAACCATGAACTGGAAGGGGCAGCCCGCCGAACTGTGAACGGGGAATCGAGGAGCTTTTATCTTATGTACAGGTTGAATCGGCACGCTCTCACGCTGTCCGGAATTTGCATACTGCCGGCAATAGCCGGCCAGACACTTTCTATGCCACAAAAGGCTGATCTATGGCACATTTCTAGGTACTTAACCGGCCGGCAGTGTGCTACAATACGTTCGGTTCACTGGGGTGCGATGCGGGCATCAAATCTTATAGCGCTGATAGCGCTGACTCCTGCCTGTGTCGCAGTGAGAGTGGGGTGTCCACCGAAATTTCCTCCATTATCACATTAAACATTAACCATTGCAGAGGGTAGCGATCATGAGAAAGGTAGTGTTGTTTGCAACAGTTGTTGGTTTTATTTTTTGTTACAGCTTGAACGCAGTTGGCCAGACTGGGAATCCCCACTACGTAGGGCCGTCGAGTGTTGCCACCAATGGGTCCCACCTGGGCCAGACAGGCATGAACCAGGTGTGTATTAACTCGTATGGCACCTTCGCGCATATGTGCCCTACGGATGAATTTTTCTCCACGGCGGGCAATCCGGCTCAACAGATTCAGCTCTGGATCCAGCCCGCGCTTAGCAATTGTGTGTACGATACGAACCAGAGTGCGGTTACGTGTCAGGAGGCTGGGTTGTATACGCCGCTCTTTGAACTGGCGACGAGTTTGTACAACACGTGTACGGGATGGACCTCTGCTACTGGGGTCGGCACCTCCGTGCAGTGGATTACCGGCACGGGGTGGACGCTGGTAATCGACTCGGCTTGCAGCGTGTCGCACAGGGTCGCGTGCTGTTCCCCGTAAGCAGGGTGCGTCAGGTTTAAGAATCTCATCGGTTTATGGATGTGATCTGTTCACATCGCGTCGGAAACTTGGGATGTTCGTCTGATCTCTTAGATGGCCATTGCCGCCGAAGCCAACGGTTAAAAGTACAACCCAAGCCGGGAGGAGCCGTCAAGCTCCCCTGGCTGTTGCTCATAAAGCCGGGTTGCACGTGAAACGAACCAGTTCAGTGTCTCCCTGGCCGCAGTCAGGCCCTTCGGGCTAGAGTGAAAGCCAAGGAAGTCGAAGCCCCGTTCTATCCTGCCGATGGAGGTCTTCTTTGGGTGTTTATCCGGCAGCGGGGCCCGATCTCCTGATTGACGACCTTCACTAATGTTAAAAAATCCGGTTTATCTGAGGCCGCGTGAAGGGCAAAACGCACTTAGGAACCTTGCGGACCCATTCCTTGCCAAGGGTTGCGGAAAGTGGTAGATGAACCATGAACTGGAAGGGGCAGCCCGCCGGTTACGGCCTGCCCAACTTGGATCATGGAATCGAGGAGGTTTTATCTTATGTACAGGTTGAATCTGCACGCTCTCATGCTGGCCGCAATTTGCATACTGCTGGTGATTGGCGGCCAAACACTCATGAAGCTGGCGATCGTACGGTCGGGGGGCATGCCGGTCCTGGAGATCGGCATTGCCGGTTTGTTCCGCAAGTTTATGGCTGCACCCTATATTCTTATCGGATTTGCTCTTTACGGCGTAAGTGCAATTCTTTGGCTGGAGGTACTGTCGAAACTGGATTTCAGCGTAGCATTCCCGATGGTGAGCCTGACCTATATCGGGACCCTGTTCGTTGGCCGCTTTCTATTTAATGAGCCTGTTAACCTCTGCCGGGTGGCCGGCGTGCTGCTCATTTGTTCGGGGGTTTTTTTCGTGATTCGAAGCCAGTGAGGGCCTTGTGCAGCCGAAGTGCTCCGCTCCGCCGAACCTGGGATCGGGGTTGAATTATTTGTTTGGTATTTCCCGGTTTATTGAAGTGGATTGCTACATCGGGTCTCGGGCATCGAACAGCCGGGTAGAACTTTCCGTCCACGTCCGCCCATCGCCTGCTCCGGCGTCTTCTGCCCTTGGAAGGCGCAATGAATCCCTCTATTTGTTTGATCGCCTCAACGAGCATCGCCCCTTTACCACGCGACTGCTCCATATCGTGCTCCTCTGCCTTTACATGGTTCTGGCAACCTCATCTTTGCTGAAATTTTCCGAGAATTCCCTGAGCTTTCATTTCTGCGGCGATGATGTTAAAAGTGTGGATGCTGCTTGATAAACTAATGTGAGGGTAGATAGTGAGAGCGTCTTCTGCGTATATCCCGGGAATCATCGTCCTGGAGCCACGTGTCTTTGCCGATGAGAGGGGGTTTTTCTTCGAAAGCTACAACAAGAAAACTCTGGCCGCTCTTGGCATAAATGTCTCATTTGTGCAGGACAATCATTCATTGTCCTGCCGTGGCACTCTCAGAGGCATTCATTACCAGATAAAGAATGCCCAGGCGAAGCTGGTTCGTGTCGTCAGCGGAGAGGTATTCGATGTATCGGTGGACCTCAGAAGGTCATCGCCAACGTTTGGCCGCTGGTTCGGTTTGACTCTTTCGGCGTCAAACAAGCTGCAAATCTATATTCCCCCTGGTTTTGGCCATGGTCTTCTGGCTGTTTCGCAGATGGCCGAAGTGCTGTATAAAGCAAGCGATTTTTATGCTCCGGAACATGAAAGATGTATAAGGTGGGATGATCCCGACCTGGCTATAGATTGGCCTTTGGATGGAGAGAGGATCATTTCTGAAAAGGATGCGAAAGGCAGTTTTTTTCGTGAGGCGGATTTACCGGCTCAGGATACTTGAGGATGACTCCCGGTCATATGAAGAATTGTAATGTGGTAGTCATTGGAAGCGGCGGGATGCTTGGCTGGGAGGTCGTCGAGTCGTTGAAAAGCGCCGGTCTCAAAGTTGCAGCTCTGGACATTCCTTTTATCGATATAACGAAAAGGGATAGCACTCGTTCGGTGTTGGGCGGAATCGGTTCGCCTGGCCTTCTGATAAACTGCGCGGCCTATACCGCCGTCGATAAAGCCGAATCGGAGCCGGAGGCTGCTTTTGCGGTTAACCGGGATGGGCCGGCCAATCTTGCCGATGAGTGTGAAAGGCTGGGAATACCGCTCATCCATATTTCCACGGACTATGTTTTCAACGGTAAATCCGACCGCCCCTATAGAGAAGAAGATGCCGCCGATCCGCTTAACGTCTACGGCCGGAGCAAGTGGGAAGGAGAAGAGGCTGTGCGGTCCCGGCTTGCCGGGCACATAATAGTGCGGACTTCATGGCTTTACGGATCAAGGGGTCAGAATTTCGTCAAGACGATGCTCAAACTCGGCACAGAGCGGGAAGAATTAAAAGTGGTATCGGACCAGTACGGATGCCCCACGTGGTCTTTTGACCTTGCCGGATGCCTGGTCCGGATTGTTGAGCGCGCCCTCTCCGGTCCGGAAGAAGTTCCCTGGGGTACCTATCATTTCTGCGGAGAGGGCATTACCACTTGGTATCACTTTGCTTTCGCCATTCTGGACGAGGCGCGGCGAAGGGAATCAGCCCGGATCGCCAGGGTGTCGCCCGTGCCGAGCAGTTCTTACCCAACCGTTGCGGCGAGGCCAATGTATTCCGCGCTCGATTGCGCGAAGATCGAGGCGAGTTTCGGAATAGCGCCTCCTGCCTGGGAGAAGAGTCTTGCGAGCCTGATGGATAAACTCTCTCAAAGGATTTAGGGATTGAGGGATTGCGAGACTGAATTCCTAAATTCATAAATTTCTTAATTCCTACTGAAACGCCTATGCCTGAGACCAGCATCATAATCGTCAGCCATAACGGGCTGCGCCAAAATACAGCGCCCTGCCTGGAAAGTATTTTCACAAATGGCGCCGGTGGCGATTTCGAAGTCATTGTTGTGGACAATAATTCATCCGATGAGACGCCCGCCTATCTGACAGCCATGATGGTGCGCCAACCTCGGCTCAGGTGCATCTTTAACAAATCGAACCGGGGTTTTGCCGGTGGCAACAATGACGGACTCAAGATTGCCTCGGGCTCGTTTTTGATTCTTCTGAACAGCGACTGTATCGTGACGAAGAACTGGATCGAGGGCCTGACCGCCCTGCTGGCACAAGATGCAGCGATCGGGCTGGCAGGGCCGGTTTCCAACTCGGTGGGAAATGAGCAGAGAATTTTCACCAGGGGAATTACAGCAGATGAGATAATCGCAGAGGGGCTCACCTGGGTTTCAAACAGCCGGGGTGGAAGATTCGAAACTGAGATGCTGTCATTTTTCTGTGTGGCCCTGCGCCGCGATGTTCTTGACCGGGTCGGGATGCTCGATGAGGACTTCGGGCTCGGCTTTTACGAAGATGACGATTATTGCATGCGCGCGCGCCATGCCGGGTACAAGCTGATATGCGCGGAAGACGTATTCGTCTATCACAGGGGAGGGGGCTCATTCGACCGGACCGGAAATGACACCCGGAAAATAATGAAGGAAAACCGCAGGAAACTTGAAACCAAACACTGCTGTCACCTCGAACGAACTCATCCCAGGCAGCGGCAATTAAGGGTGATCGAAGGCTATTTAGGCGATGTGACCCAGGACCAGGCCGGCTTTCCAGCCCGCCATTCAGGAGGTAATTTGAGTCCCGGACTGCAATACAGAATATCCAACCGTGTAAGAGCGATCGAGTCCCAAATGCCGCGGGGAGTATTTAAGAAGAGGGCTTTTAATCGGAGCTTTGGAAAGCTGAAGGAACTTCTCAGCCGATATGGCTATAACCTGACTTGATCGACGCTCCCCGTGGTGTGATATAGCCCGAATACGGCGCATCGCGGCGTGTGGAGATGTTTCCCCGCCCAACACCATCGGTTGAGCACCCGTTAGTAGATACCGTCATTTGAACCAATTGCAGGCGCCAACCAATACAAATGTATATATCATAAGTACGACTACAAAAACTATGATAATCGCATTTAAATACTTTCTTTGCTTCTTTAAAAGTATTTTGTCATTAGCAATTATCTCGTCGCGTTCTGCAACAAGGTCATCCCAGATATTTAAAAGATCCGTGGTCTTTTCGAATGTTTCAGTTATTGCCCAGATCTCATCAGGGATTCTCCCATTCGTCGCCGCCTGGTACAATAGAGAATAAAATCTCGCTACAATCGGTGAACAGGCTACCTGCTGCTCATTGGAGTGGTGCCGAAGCCTGGGAAGGATAACCCGATCGAGTGCTTCTGCTATTTGTGCTTGATCTATGGACCGCGAAAGGTTTAAAGAGTCTATCACTGTGCGGGCTTGCTCCAATCCGGACTCAAACCAGCGATCGTAATCTACGACGCCCAGCAGATGGTTTCTAGTATGTGATAGCGCGCCCAGGTTGGTTCTCAGCCAAAGTGCTTGCGAATGGGAAAAAGATAAACCGTCTCGCCTGCGCAAGGATGCGGCCACTGAACCGGGGTAGCGCACTGATAATACATAGATAGGCTCCAGTTGGAGTTCATCGAATATTTCCTGCCACAGGGGCAACAGAATTGCCGTCCGTGGGTCCTTGAACCCCCATATTTTGTCTGTCCTATCACATTCGGAGTGGACGAATTCGACGAGGCCGCTTTTTAATTGCTGAATATTGGAATTGCGCCACCAGTTGACAGGAAGATGCATCGGGGGGTTTTTCCAAGTGCAGTTCAATTGCTTCAGGATTTTTTCGTGAATTTGAAAAATGGTCCTGGATTCCCAGTATCCTGCGGCGTTCCATTCATCGGCCGGGGCCCGGTCCTGTCCAATGTCTACCCCAATTGCATGCATGAAATTGGCAATCAGGGAAGTCCCGCTTCGGTGCATGCCCAGAATTACAACTATCGGTTGTTTGTCTTGCACAAGAATTTGCCTTGGAATTAGGGGGTCCTTGAGCCTAAGCGGTCAATATATCGGGTATGCTGAATACCATACAATGTACTGGCAGGCAAGCGGTCTTCTCCTCTCGAAAGGGCTCCATGTTGTAGTTTGTTTTGAGATTGAAAAGCCCCTGGGGAGCGCCCGGCGATGCAAGAACGACCAAGAAAAAAGACTTGATAAATTGATAGAAAGGAGTAATTGGGGTTTCCGGATACGTCTATCTCCGATCGAACTGATGCCGGGCAGGCTACCGCGAATCGGCGGAATCGGGGTAAAAGGTCAATTTACGGACAGTCTACCGGGAATGGATCGTATGGAAACTCTAGATCGACGATATGCTCAGGGAGTATGTATTTGGTTTACCGGCCTGAGTGCCTCGGGAAAATCCACCACTGCTGAAACGCTGGAGCATTTAGTTCTTGAGCAGCGCCGCAGGGTGACAATGCTCGATGGTGACGTGGTTCGCACTCACCTGTCCAAAGGACTGGGATTCAGCAAAGAGGACCGAGACCTGAACATACGGCGCATTGGTTTCGTAGCCTCTGAAATCGTGCGTCATGGCGGTTTTGTCGTGTGTGCGGCAATCAGCCCCTATCGGGCAATTCGCGATGAGGTGCGCGGCATGATGGAAAAGGGCCGCTTCATCGAGGTCTATGTCGATACTCCCATACAGGTCTGCGAGCAGCGAGATCCAAAGGGGTTGTATGTTCAGGCGCGCCAAGGGCGCCTGAAGGGTTTTACCGGGATTGACGATCCCTATGAACCTCCGCTCCAGGCGGAGATCACTCTGGATACAGTAGTAAACTCGGAGGGGGAAAACGCGCGCCTGATCCTGGATTATTTGATTCAACGAGGCCTGTTGGATGGTGACATCCGCGCGCCCTCCCTTACAGTTCCCTGAAGTCCCGCCGAGATATTGCCAGAAGCTTTTCTGCCGCATCCTGAACAGTGTAAGGAGAATTGGGGGAATTTAGAAAATCCCAGTCCTTTGTGCCCCATCGTTGTAGAATTTGTGCTATCTGTTCGCTGATCCCGGCAGGGGAATCGGCTTCAGCGGCGAAGTGCCCCCGTTCTAGGAGCATCTTTTTCAAATGCGGGTTTTGGTAAACGAGCCCCAAAATGGGCCTGTCCGTCCGGAGATATTCATAAACCTTCGATGGGATTGTCTCATAGGACAGGTCGTCCAGATTCTGTATAAGCACGAGGGCATCGCTTTTTCTCATTGCCCTGAGCGCTTCCAGCCTGGGAACTTTTCCGAAATAGGTGACGACTTCGCGATACTTGAACCTGTCAATGAGTTTGCCGGAGAAGCTGTCCATTGCACCATAGAAGTCCAATCGCACTTTTTCGATCAAATCGGGGTTTTGATCGAGCAGGATTTGAATCCCTTCGAGAAATGTCCCGGGGTTTCGCGAGCCTCCGAGGGACCCGAAATGGGCAAAATGGCAAAGATCTCCTTTCTGAGAGATGGTTTGCGGCCCGTCGGCCGGGCAAGCGCCTGGATAGATTACGTGGGTCTTGGACGCATCGACATTGGTTCTTTGGACCGCCCTTTCTCTTGCGCCCTCTGTCAGAAAAACGACTGCCGAGGCGTTCTGGAGAATAAACCGCTCCAGCCTTGAATTGATCTTCAGGGCGGCTTTGCTCCTTTTCCAGTCCTTGAACACGATCGGGTCCTGAAGCTCCGCGATCCACGGCATCTTTACCCAACGGGCGAGGAGGCCCGCCGCGAGGTGGGCGCTAGGGGGGCCGCCTGTCGAATAGATCAGTTCTGGATGAAATTTTGTGCACAACACCAGTCCGCGCAGGAAAGCCAGTGGAAACCATGACCACTCGCTCTCCAGATCGATAATGGCTTTTTCGATGAAATAAAGCGGTAGGATTATAATCAGCAGGGGAATGGCCGCGAATTTAAAAACTTTGTTTCTTCTTTTGAGATACCTGAGTTCGAAGCGCACTCCTGAAGGCGCAACGGACGGGACCCTGAAGTGAGTGACATCGCTGCTTCGCTCTGCACAGATGCTGGAAACGATGAAAGGTTTTACTCCGAGTGATGCCAGATGCGGGATTCTGTCATCTATGTGCTGTGAGCTCGCTTTGCCGTCTATGTTGGAAAAATAGGAAAAAATTATCCAGCTACGGCGAGGACCTGCCTTTGAGTTGATTGGTTTCATTTTGGTTTCAGGAATGCCTGAGAGCAATTCCCCTGTCATCTTTGGAGAATTGAGAGAACTGCAACTGATAGAGCCTGCGGTATTCACTGTCCAGCATCATCAACTCGGAGTGGCGGCCCTGTTCGACAATCTTCCCATTTGCCAGGGTTATTATGCAATCCGCATTCTGCACAGTGGAAAGGCGGTGAGCTATTACGAGCGTCGTTCTGCCCCTCATAAGGTTTTCGAGGGCTTTCTGGACCTCGAGTTCGGAATCGCTGTCAAGCGAGGAGGTGGCTTCATCAAGTATGAGAATCGGAGCATCCTTGAGCAGAGCGCGTGCAATACAAATTCGTTGGCGTTCCCCTCCCGAGAGCCTGGTTCCCTGCTCACCGACGGTGGTTTCGAATTGCCTGGGCAGTTTCATTATGAAATCATATGCGTTAGCCGCCTTGGCCGCCGCGATTATTTCCTCATCGCTTTTGCGGATGTCGCCGTAAGCGATATTATTCTTGAAGGTGTCATTAAAGAGGATGGACTGTTGGGTGACAATGGCGATCTGAGAACGCAGGGATGCAAGGGTTACCTCCCGGATGTCGGTTCCGTCAATGAGAATGGCGCCTTCGGCAACCTCATAGAACCTGGGGATCAGGTTTATCAGGGTGGTCTTACCCGCCCCGCTCATGCCGACCACTGCTACAACCTGTCCCGCGTCGACCCTGAAGCTGATCCCCGACAGGACGGGTTTTGTCCCGTAGCTGAAGAAGACGTTTTTGAATTCTATATATTTCCCGGCAGGCTCAAGAGTCATCGCATGGGGTCGGTCGACTATTTCTGTGGGCTGGTCTAAAAGCTCATAAACCCTGTCCGCGGCCGCCAACCCTTGCTGGATGGAATTATGGATGTTCGCCAGGCGCTTAACCGGATCATAGAGGCTGATAAGGGCGGCGAGAAACGATAGAAGGTTTCCGGCCGTCATTTTTTCGCTAATAATCTGATAGCCTCCATATAACATAATCGAAACAATGCCGACCCCGCCGAGGAATTCCATTGCCGCGCTGTTTACGGAGCGAACGAGCACCGCTTTCATGGTGTAGTTCAAGAGCCTTTCATTTTCGTGGCGAAAGCGGTTCTTCTCATGGGCTTCCATGCCGAAAGCCTTTACTATCCGGTTTCCGCCTATTGTCTCGTGCATTATGACCGAGAGCTCGGCCATAGTTTGCTGAACCTTGGCGCTGGTCTTTCGCAATATCTTCCCGACTTTGAAAACCGGCAGAAAGGCCACCGGCACAATAAGTATAGCTCCAATTGCAAGCCGCCAATCCATGTAGAACATTATGCCTACACAGCCGATTACGCTGAACGACTCTTTTATTACTCCCGTCACCGACTCGGAAAGCGTGTACTGGACGGCGCCCACGTCATTGAGTATGCGTGACATCAGGTTCCCGGTTTTCATCTTATCCAAATAGGGAACGGGCAGGCACTGTATGTGATTGTAGACGTCCTCCCTGAGCTTCGTTATTATCCGCTGACTCACGTAGCTCATAAGATAGGCGTTGCCGCATAAAGAGACGCCTTTGACGGCAAAGATGACGAGCACGGCCGTGCATAACAGGTCCAGCATCTGCTTGTTTTTCTTGACAATCAGGTCGTCGAACGTCGGCTTGATAAGATAGAGGCATGCCGTGCCACAGCCAGCCACCAGGGCCATGCAAAGCATGGCAAGCGCAATCCTGCGCCAGTAGGGGGCAACCAGTCTGAGTTGCCGCTCATAGACGCCCATCAATTCGAATCCTTTTGATTATATTTTTAGGGTCTACTTCTAAAATTTTCCGTTGGAGTATAAAATGAGATCGGAGTAGTGGGAAGGGAAAAATCTCGGGAGCTTCGAGATCGAGGTCGGTACCGGGAAGGCGTACAGGTCGGAAAACCTGAAAAACCCTTTGTGCACGGAATAGGCGATTAAAACTTGACTGCCAATGTTTTTTTTTGTAATTAAAAGTGGTTTGAGTTGCGGTTCCGCCCGGATCTCGCGTGAGACCGGGACAATATCGAATTGTGAGTGCGGTGTGAGCGGCCGTTCGGGTGCGGGCCTGGAGGCCGGCGGTTTTGAAAAGGGAAAAAAATTATGCGCATCATCGAGGAGTTTGACGAGATGCAGCTGGCGCAAAAAAGGTTAAAAAAAAGCTCAATGGCGATCCTCATGGCAAGAGGCTCCCACGTGCCGGGCATCTGGCTTTGCTGCTAAGTCTGCTTCTGAATCTCAAATTGCTCCAGTTGACTTGACATTGAACGATGTCTGCCGGGAGGAGAGTCATGCAAAGGACCCTGCTTAAGTCCAAAATCCATCGCGTCCGTGTAACGGACGCCAATCTCGACTATGAAGGCAGCCTGATGATAGACTCCGATCTGATGGAGGCCGCCGATATTGTGCCTTACGAACAGATAAAGATTTACAATATTTACAATGGCGCGAGATTCGACACCTACGCGATTGCCGGTCCGGCAGGGGAAGGGGATATCTGCCTCAACGGGGCGGCTGCTCGAATGGGGGCTCCGGGCGACCTGATAATAATTGCGACCTATGCAAATTATAACGAAGCTGAAGCCTTAGCGCATCAACCTATTGTAGTGCTCGTGGACTCACAAAACAGAAAATGCGCCGACAAGGCCATAATCGATCTGGCAGTCGTTAAATAGCTCGATTTTTTGACTGGTGGCGATCCAGAAACACCGGATAAGTCCCGCCGAAGGCGGGATTCCTATTTAGAAAGACCGGGTTTTTTGTCTTAGTTGAATCGTTTTTCATGAAAGAGGAGAGTTTTCCAGATGTCAATGAGGAGTTTTTTGTTTACGTCCGAATCCGTGACGGAAGGCCATCCCGACAAGGTAGCCGACCAAATCTCGGATGCCGTTCTTGACGCGATCATAGCGGAAGACAAAACAGCGCGTGTAGCCTGTGAAACCCTTGTAACTACCGGGCTTGCTTTTGTTGCAGGCGAGATTACGACCTCCACCTATGTCGATATTCCCCATATAGTCAGAGATACTATAAAAGATATCGGGTACAACGATTCTTCTATGGGTTTCGACTGGGAAACTTGCGCCGTGATCACCAGCATCGACAAACAGTCCCCTGATATCGCAATAGGCGTCAACGCCGGCGAAGGACTCTTCGAAGAGCAGGGCGCCGGAGACCAGGGGTTGATGTTCGGCTATGCCTGTAACGAAACGCCTGTGCTCATGCCCATGCCGATCTACTATGCTCATCGGATTTCCCGAAAACTCGCCGAAGTCCGGAAAAACGGAGTGGTCGATTTTCTTCGGCCTGACGGGAAAAGCCAGGTAACGGTTGAATATCTCGATCACAAACCAAGGAGAGTGGACACAGTAGTTGTCGCCGCCCAGCACACGCCACAGGTGAGTTACTCTACGTTGCGGGAGGCAATCATAGAAGAGGTCATAAAGAAAGTAATCCCGGAGGGATTGCTCGACTCGAAAACCAAATACTATATCAATACCACCGGGCGGTTTGTGGTCGGCGGCCCGATGGGGGATTGCGGTCTCACTGGAAGAAAAATCATCGCCGATACATATGGAGGCCAAGGCAGTCACGGCGGCGGCGGCTTCTCGGGCAAGGACCCCTCGAAGGTCGACCGAACTGCCTCCTATATGGCGAGGTATGTTGCCAAAAACATTGTTGCGGCGGATCTTGCGGATCGGGTCGAAGTTCAGGTTGCATACAGCATTGGAATGGCTGAACCGATCTCGTTGATGATTGATACCTTCGGCACAGGACGCATTTCCGACGAGAAGATTCAGGAAATTGTCCTGGGTCTGTTCAGTTTCAAACCGGCGAACATGATAAAGTACCTGAGGCTTACCAGGCCAATATTCAGGAAGACTGCCTGCGGCGGCCATTTCGGAAGGACCGATCCCGACTTTACCTGGGAGAAAACCGATATGATGGAGACCCTGAGAGATAGAGCGGACCTCAACGCGGTCGGCAAGCAATGCTAAGGGTTTCTGATTTGCCGCTGGCTGTCTGAGGTGACACGCCCAGCGGCTTTTTTTATGCTCTTTTTCCGAACCTGTTGGTGAATTTAGACCTGATGAATAAGGAGTATGAATGGATTTTGATATCAAGGACAAGGGGCTTGTTGACAAGGGGCGTTTAAGGGTGGAATGGGCTGCGCAATCCATGCCCGTGCTGCGGTCGATCCAGAGAAGGTTCGCTTCCGAAAAGCCTTTGGCGGGAATACGGATGGCTGCCTGCCTTCACGTTACCACCGAAACTGCTGCTCTTGCACAGACGCTCCAAGCCGGGGGCGCCGACTTACGCATTTGTGCATCGAACCCGTTGAGCACCCAGGACGATGTGGCAGCCTTTCTCGCCATCTCAGAGCGAATCCCCGTTTTTGCTATAAAGGGCGAGGACAAGGAAACTTACTATCGCCACATTCACAATGCGCTTGAACATTCCCCGCAGCTTACGATGGACGACGGCGCCGACCTTGTGGGCATTCTTCATTCCGAGCGCAAAGAGCTTCTTGCCGGCGTAATCGGCGGTACCGAAGAGACGACTACCGGCGTAATCCGGCTTCGGAGCATGGCCGAAAAAGGGGTCCTTCAGTACCCAATTGTGGCGGTCAACGATGCGGATTCCAAACACCTTTTCGATAACCGCTACGGGACGGGCCAAAGCACGGTGGACGGAATAATCCGGGCTACCAACCGGCTGCTCGCCGGGGCCAATTTCGTAGTGAGCGGATATGGGTGGTGCGGCCGCGGATTGTCGTTGCGCGCCTCGGGAATGGGGGCCAAGGTCATTGTGACCGAAATAGACCCGCTGCGGGCCCTGGAGGCCGTTATGGACGGCTATCAGGTTATGTCCATGGAAAAGGCCGCGCCGATTGGCGATTTTTTCTGCACGCTGACCGGCGACATCCACGTGCTGCGCAAAGAACACTTCGAAATGATGAAAGACGGCGCTATTGTTAGCAACTCGGGCCACTTCAACGTGGAGATCAATCTGGATGATCTGCGTGAAATGTCCTCATCGAAGAGGACGATGCGTGATTTTGTTGAAGAATTCAGGCTGAAAAACGGCAAGAGAATATACGTGCTCGGCGAGGGCCGCCTTATCAATCTGGCTGCCGCTGAGGGCCATCCTTCGAGCGTTATGGACATGAGCTTCGCAAACCAGGCGCTATGTTCGGAATATATTGTCAAAAATCATGTTTCCCTGGAAAAACAGGTCTATCGGGTACCGATGGATATCGACCGCGAAATCGCCCGCCTCAAACTTGCGAGCATGGGAATCGAGATCGACTCGCTCACTGCGGAGCAGGACGCCTACCTGCATTCGTGGGAGATGGGCACTTAGAGAACATGTTTTCCGGCGGGAATTGGATGCGTATGAGCATCGAAAGAAGGTCCCAGGCTTTCTGGCTCGTATGTATTCTTCTCCTGACGGGGTGTGTCTCAAAGCCTTCCAGCACCCCTTTGTAACCCGCTGAGCGGCCGCTTCTGGAACGACTTTCCCCAGCCCAGCTACCTGACTTTCAAAAAAGCCCTGATTTGCCGGGAGCGGCAATAGCATCCCCAAAGTATAGTCAGAGCTTATCTGCCTGCGAATGGTTTTCAAATAGAAAATGGAAAAGTATGCGCATTTCATCGAAAGCGCGGCATAGTACCGCCATGGCCTGTAGAGCCATTTGCCGTTCCTCTCCATCAAATAATTCGGGCATTGAGAGCATGGCGATCTGAGCGGAGCGAAAACGGTCTGTAGCACGTTCGGCAAGCGCCCTCAACTGAGGCGGAATGATTTCCGGCTGAGTTTCGGAAATCAGTTTCTCCAGTTCACGATATTTTTCATCGTATTCTCGAGCAAGTTGTCCTATAATCTGGAGCGGCGGGGAATGATCTTTCATGAAGGCTCCTTTTAGGAGATCGGTTAAAATCGTTATAACACTTTCCATACGGGTTGCGATATAATTCCATTATCGAAACCTTTGTTGGATCTTATAGCTCTCAAACGTTGCACCTATAGAGAATGTCTTAACTGGTTCGCGGTGAATTGGCGGCTTAGGAGTGTCGAGAGACTTATGCGGGCCGGGCGCTCCAGTGTGCTCTTCGTATCCAGACCGATAGTCCGAAGGCAGTTGCTTTGGGCTCCACTCCGTCGGCGGAGGGTTTTGAAATGTTCGTCAAGAATGTCAATGTCCTGCTTTCCGAGTGGATCAAAGTCCCGGTTGACGGAATGTCTTCCTTGCTCGAGAGGAAACTCCACGAACGGCTTGTTTTTACAAACCCCGATTACGAGATACGGCACAACCGCGGCGAATGGATAGGCAACATACCGGCTCAGATAAGCTGTCTTAAGCAAAAAGGCAGAAATTATCTCATACCCAGAGGATTCCTCGACCAGTTTATCGAACTGTGCAAAAGATACCAGATTCCTTACCGCATGATCGACAGGAGGCGATTGTTCGACCCGATTTCGATTGAATTCCATGGCGAATTGAAGGGCTACCAGCAGGATGCGGCCGAAGCTGTGCTTGAGCACGATTGCGCTACCCTGGTCGGCGGTCACAAGAGCGGCAAAACAGTTATTGCCCTTTACACCATTTCTCAGAGGTGCCAGCCCGTGCTGATTGTAATTCCTAAAATAGACCTTCTCGATGGCTGGCTCAGAAAGATTCATAGCTTCCTCCAGGTCCCGGCCTCAGAGGTGGGTATTTTTTCCGGCGGGACTCAGCAGGTCGGCAAGCAGATCACTATCGGCCATACCGGCGAAATAATGCGTTACTGGAGAAAAATCCATGACAAGGTCGGATACATAATCTTCGACGAATCGCAGCGCTGTCCATCGAAGGTTCTTACCGGCCTGGTCCCGAATTTCGACTGCCGCTACGTATTGGGTCTATCCAACACTGTTCAGCGAAAGGACCGCCTCGCAAAGCTGATTAATTTTTACCTGGGCGATGTTGTTTATACGATCGATGAAAAAGACGCCCGTGAAGGACGCGGGGTTATTTCGGGGACCGTAATAGCCCGTCAAACGGATTTCAACTACCCTTACAATTCCAGGGCGGATTACCAGTCGATGCTCAGGGAGCTGATGCTGAACCCTGCAAGAAACCGCAAGATTGTGGACGATGTGGAAATCGAACTTCAAAAGGGAGAAGAGCGGGTCCTCGTGCTTTCCGGAGGAGAGGACCATGACGATGCATTGAGCGCTGAGTTGAGCCAGCGCGGTATAAATGCCTTTTCATATAATCAGTTTTGCGCCAACCCCAAGATTGTGAACAAGGATGGCGGGAACAATAATGTTTCGCAGACCGGAGCTTCCCAGGGGAAGGTTTTGCTTATTTCCCCACGTGTTATGCCCCAGTGTTCGCACGTCCTGAAATCTCATGTGGTTTTCCTGGCTGTTCCAGTCCACTTCCAGAAAAACCTTTTCAACGCCATACGGGATATGTGCCAGGATGGAGACTCAGGCGACAGCCGCCTGACCATATATGATTACGTTGATTCCAGAGTGGGAATACTTGATAATTATTTTCGTATGCGTAGCTACAACTACGGCGTTCATCCGGACCTGCTGCTCAATGGCCAAATGGGCATTCGAGAGGCCGGGCGGTAACTCAAAAGCTCCTGGCGCCTGCCTTGCCTGATAAAATCCAATGCGAGAAAAGCTGGTCGCAGTCGCTCCATTCCTTCGCTCCTGTCCGCAACTCGTAACGCTTGGCGTTCGCCCCTCCATTGGAGACTATACCCCTCGACAGAGGGGAATGCTGCTCTCAGCCAGCCAAATTTTCTTTCCCACTCCACGGTTTGTCAGGATTTTGCAAGCGGCCGGGAAAAAAACATTTCCCAGCGCTTTCGCCTACAGCGTTCAAAAATCCAGGCTGATGCAGGAAGTTCTGTTTCAGTTTCTCAAGTGTCCTCATCCCTTCACGCGCATCTATTACGGAGGCCAAAAAGGCTCGATCGTCGAAGATTTTTCTTTTCCGTTTCGAGCAATGGGTCCCAAGACTATTGGCAGCGCACGGCTGGTCTCGAATGCTGGTGATCTGCATGCTCTGTGTGAGATTTATAACCCTTTGATAATTCAGGAGGTGTTAGATTACGTAGAGTGCTTTCGGCTCGTTTTCGTCAATTACAAATGCGCGGGGATAGTAAAAAGAGTTTCGAGTGAGGCGCAGTGCGGATTCGATAGCCACGGAATCTCTCCCAACCCCCTGTTAGAGCAGGGGATAGGTCTGGAGTGTTTCAGCAGGGAAATCGTGTCCTGTCTTGAAAAGTTGCTTAGATCGTTGCAGATCAACGACATTGCCGCAGAAATCGGTACAACCTGCCGAGGCTGGCGCCTGATTGAATTGGCTCGCCCGCCACTTTCATGGCCGACCCCCGACGGCGTAATTAACAGGCATAGGCTCATTTCCCGCCTGATCGAGTCCAATGAGCTCTAAATTCAACTCCGTTTTTTTACGACATCCCCTTTTTAGAATCTTGTGGAATTGGTATTGACCAGTCAATTAAAATTACTGAAGCGTTTTTGATCCGGTCTTATACTAATGCGCTATCAGACATTAAATTTGGTATTAAATACCCTGAAAGGAATACTTTGATGTTGAGAAGGATAGTTCCAATATGCACTCTCGTTATCGCTGTCTGTGCCGGACTGGCTCCAGCCGCTCTTTTGGATGAAGCCAAGGAATGTCCGCTTATTTCCCAGCAGTCGCGGTCTTTCGTGCAGCGCACGCTTGCCTCAAAGCCCGATGATCTTTTCGTGGTGCTCAAAAATGGCCTGACACTTCTCGTTCACCAACAGCCCGGGGCTGAAGTCGTTTCCGCGCAGGTGTTCGTTCGGGCCGGGTCCGCCCTCGAGGGAAAGTACATGAGGGCCGGTCTTTCGCATTATCTCGAGCACATAGTGGCCGGAGGAACGACGCGTTCGTTTACGGAAGAACAGGCCAAGGAACGGCTCAAGGCAATGGGCGGCACAACGAATGCTTACACCAGCTATGACAGGACGGTGTACTACATAAACACTGGGGCCGGCCACTGGCGGGATGCCCTCGATCTGCTGCTTTCCTATGTATCTGAAAATGTTGTGGACGCCAAAGAGGTTGCAAGGGAAAAGCAGGTGATCCAGCAGGAAATGAAAATGGGGGAGAGCAACCCGAATACGGAGTTGTGGAAACTGTTCGTCCGGACGGCATACCAAGAAAATCCGGTTCGATATCCCGTGATCGGGTATGAAGAGGTTTTCGTTCAACAGAGCCGGGAGGCCCTTCTGGACTATTATCAGCAGCGCTACCAGCCGGAGAACGTGATAGTGGCTTTGTCCGGGAATGTTCAGGCCCCGGAAGTCCTTCAGTTTGTGGCGGAAAAGACCCGGGACTTTCTTCCCAGAAACTCCGATCCGGTGGTCCTGCCGGAAGAACCTCTGCAGGGAAGCATCCGGTGGGAGGAAAAAGAAGTTCCGATCGTCAGGCTGGTCCAGGCAATGATCGGATTTCCATCGGTAAATGCTTATGAAAAAGACCTTTACGCCCTGGACGTTCTCGCGCTGGTGATGGGGGAGGGCGAGACCTGCCGTCTGCATTGCCGTCTGAAAGAAGAGCAGAACAAAGTCTTCAGCATCGGCGCCTCGAACTGGACGCCCGCCTTTGTCCGTGGTCAGTTTGTTATTTCGGTGTCCCTGGCTGCTTCTCAGTGGCCCTCGGCGCTAAAGGACATCCAGGAGGAAATTGATGGCTTCAGGACTACTCCAATCAGCGCGGCGGAGTTGGATAAAGCGAAAAAAACGGCCATTGCCCACCACATTTTCGAAAAAGAATCTGTTTCGGCCAATGCCGCCTCGTTTGCTTCATCTTATTTACTCTCCGGGAATCCTTACTTTGACGAAGAGTATGTCGACGGGGTCCGCTCCGTAACGGTCGAAGAGGTTCAGGCGGTGGCTCAGCGATATCTGGTGCATAACCGCATGAACGTTGCGGTGATAAAGCCTCCGCATGCCGAGGTTCAGGATGTGGCCGCAGCCGAATGCCCGGTTCCGAAGACCGCGCCGGTTGAATTCAGCCGGATGAATAACGGGTTGAAGACGCTGATCAAGCAGGACACCAACCTTGCTTTTGTAACCCTGCAACTTTGGGGGACAGGCGGGCTTTCACTGGAAACCCTCGATCGTCCCGGGCTCTCCGCTTTTACGGCCGGGTTATTGACCGCCGGGACCAAATCGATGCAAAAACTCGATTTACTGAGAAAAGTGGAGAATGCAGGCGGCGAAATTAGTGTCCTATCCGAGAACAACACCTACCATGTTGCTATAAAAGTGCTCAAAGAGGACTTCGACTGGGCACTTGGGCTTCTTGCCGATATTGCCCAGAACTCCCAGTTTCCTCCGGACGAGATCGAAAAGCAGAGGCAGGACACGCTGATTGCCGTAAAAAAGCTCGATGAGAGTTGGCAGGCCGAGGTGATGCGACTGTTCAAGAGAAATTATTTCCAGAAAGCTTCCTATGTGAACGACAAGCTGGGAACATCGGAGTCCGTCAGGTCGTTTACGCGTGAGGAGATAGTTGCATTCTACCGTAAAATGGTGAATCCGAGTCATTCCGTCCTGGCGATTTACGGCGATATAGATCCGGAAAAAGCCAGGAATATGGTGCAGCAAACATTCGGAAAATGGAGTGGTGAGCCGGTTAAAAAGCCAATGCCCGACGAGACTCATCCGATCGGAGAAAATCATACCATCGAGATAAAAAACGAAAAGAACAGCTCGGCGCTTTTTATCGGCACAAACGGTCTGGATATCAACAACGCCGAACGACCTGTGCTTGATGTGCTGACCTCGGTGCTGTCAGGAGGCGGTTCTCCGGCCGGCAGGATATTCGACTCTCTTCGAGGTGGGGACCAGAACCTGGTCTATACGGTGAGTACTTTCGCATTTTACGGGAAAAACGCCGGATTTTTCGGGGTCCTCACCCAGACCACTATGGCGAATCTGACCAAAGTGGAGGAAGTGATTCAGCAAAACCTGGAGCGGCTTAAGGATGAACCTGTTCCGCAAAGCGAACTGGAGAAGGCCAAGGAGACCATGCTCGTAGGGCTCAAGCTCGGCAGGCAGACGCTCAGCGGCCAGGCGTCGGACGCGGCGCTGAATGAAGTGCTTGGCCTCGGGTGGGATTACAGTCAGCGCTATCCGGACCTGGTCAGGGCTGTCACCGCTAATCAGGTAAGAGACCTGGCCCGCAGGCTTTTTACCAATACCATGATAGCGAGGACGCTGCCCGAGCGGCCCGTAGAGATACTTGCATCCCCGCCTGCTGTCAGAGACGACGTGCAGATGTGAGCGATTGCCTGCCCTGGAAAAATAGGTCCTACAGGTCCCATAGGACCTATCTTTCTTCCTCATCCAGCGGGGCAGAGGAACAGTTTTCCGTCAAAGCAAAGCTTGTTCAGCTTTCCCTGTTTCTGAAGTTTTTGTGATTCCTGTTCCACTCTTTTTTCCGGGACCCCGAGAGAGGCGGCCAGTTCAGCGACAGTGCAGGGCCGCCTCTCCACCGTCTCGATTATGCGTAGACCGATTTGTTTTTCGCAGCGGTCCTGCTTATCCGTCTCGAATACGCCCACTATTTCCGCATTGAGCGAACTGAAAAAGGAAACCGCCCACGCCATTCGCGCATCGGTGAGGCCCCGGGTTCCGGTGAGCGCCGGAGGGCGGACAACCGTGTTCAGTTCGATCTTATCCGGCTTTATAGACTCGATGACCTGCGCCAGCGCCGAGAGCTCTTCGGGACTGTCGTTGACTCCCGAGACCAGCGCTATTTCAACATGTAACTGCCCTTTGTATTCCATCCGAAAAGCCCGCATTCCCTCGATGATCTGCTCTGGTTCCAGAGATGGATGAGGTCTATTGATGTTGCGGAAAACGGTGGCGGTGACGGCGTCCAGAGAGGGGACCACGCGGTCGGCTTTCAAAAGGCAGCGCCTCACCTCCGGCTCCCACAAAAGAGAGCCGTTGGTGAGCACGATCAAAGGAAACCGGGGGTAAGTCTTTTTAACTGCGGCAATAAGCTCTCCCAGGCCGGTATAAAGGGTTGGTTCGCCGGCGCTCGACAAAGTCAGGACGTCCGTTGCATTCGGATAGAGGCGCAAAAAGGCGCTCAATTCCGCGAGGATTTCTGATGGGTCGGCGAAATTCTCTCTTGTTACGCTCAGACGGGTAGTAGGTCCCGACTCGCAGTAAATGCAATCGAAAGAACATGTCTTCGGTGGGATGACATCTATTCCTAGGGACCGTCCCAGCCGCCGTGATGGTACAGGACCGAATATCGATCTCATAGCGAGTCCGGAATAATAATTGGGTTCACAATTCATTCGGGAGTATATAAACTGGAAAAACTTTTGTCAACTTTGCGGCTTTGGCGTTTTTGCTTCCAAAACAACCAAAAATATTTTAATTATTACATGTTTAGACTTTTCAGTCGTTCACTTAAGGGAGATAACGGGATGCGAAGCGATCTAATGAAAAAGGGAATCGAGAAAGCTCCCCATCGGTCACTTTTCAAGGCCATGGGCTACACTCAGTTGGAAATAGACAGGCCCCTCATAGGTGTTGTCAACTCAGCCAACGAAATTATTCCGGGCCACATTCACCTTGACAAAATAGCCGAAGGGGTCAAGGCGGGTATCCGGATGGCCGGCGGAACTCCTGTCGAGTTCAGCACCATCGGTGTTTGCGACGGCATCGCCATGAATCATGCCGGGATGCGCTACTCCCTGGCAAGCCGCGAGTTAATAGCCGATTCCGTTGAAATAATGGCTATGGCTCATCCTTTCGACGCATTGGTCATGATTCCAAATTGCGACAAGATCATACCCGGAATGATGATGGCCGCGCTCAGACTTAACATTCCGGCAATTATGATAAGCGGCGGCCCAATGCTGGCCGGTCACGTGGGTGGAAAGCCGGTGGATCTCATAACGGTTTTTGAAGGCGTGGGCGCGCTAAAAGCGGGACAGATCACCCTGGGTGAACTGGAAGAGCTGGAAGACGATGCCTGTCCGGGATGCGGCTCGTGCGCGGGCATGTTTACGGCAAATTCAATGAACTGTTTGGTTGAGGCCCTGGGACTCGGGTTGCCCGGCAACGGAACGATCCCGGCGGTTACCGCCGCCAGGGTGCGCCTCGCCAAAGAAGCAGGGATGCGGATAATGGACCTTTTGGCCAAGGACCTCAAACCGCGCGACATCGCAACCATGGCGGCTTTCGAAAACGCAATAGCGGTGGACATGGCCCTGGGCTGTTCCACAAACACGGTTCTGCACGTCCCGGCAATTGCAAATGAAGCCGGAATCCGCCTCGATCTTGGCGTTTTCAACAAGATCAGCGCCCGTACGCCTCACCTTTGCAGCCTGCGGCCCGGCGGAGCGCATTTCCTGGAAGACCTCAATTCGGCAGGAGGCGTACAGGCAGTGATGAAGGAGCTTTCGCGCCGCGAGCTGATAGATCCCGCTCCCTTTACCGTTACGGGAAGGTCGGTGGGGGAGAACCTCAGAGGAGCGCACGTTCTTCGGCCCGAGGTTATCCGGCCGCTCGAAAATCCTTATCATGACAAGGGAGGGATAGCCGTTCTCTACGGGAACCTCGCGCCGGAAGGCGCTGTGGTCAAGCAGTCGGCAGTGGCGCCGGAGATGCTTACGAGGAAGGGCAGGGCGCGTGTATTCGAAAGCGAGTCCGATGCGGCGAACGCTATTCTGGACGGTCGGATCGTGCCGGGCGATGTGGTGGTTATCCGTTACGAAGGCCCCAAAGGGGGCCCCGGGATGCAGGAGATGCTAACCCCGACTGCAGCAATTATAGGGCGTGGTCTGGGACTGGATGTGGCGCTCATAACCGATGGCCGGTTCAGCGGAGGTACGACCGGGGCGGCCATAGGACATATTTCGCCTGAGGCGGCCGTTGGCGGTCCGATTGCGTTGATTGAAGAAGGGGATGAAATCTTCGTGGATATCCCCAATAAGAAACTGGAGCTGGTGGTGGACGATGCGGTGCTGGCAAAGCGGAGGCAAGCATGGAAGCCGCATGAGCCGAGAGTCAAGACGGGATGCCTTGCCAGATACGCACGTATGGTGAGCTCAGGTTCCCGCGGGGCTATTTTGCTTGACGAATAGAATTCACGGCAGAGGAAAGCAAGAGGCCAAGGGATTTTTACTTCGTGCTCATCGCTGCCGGCATTCTTACAAGGGTTTGACGTGGGCTATGTTTTCAGCTTAGCTGACGCCGAGGGCCATGAAAGCTGGTTTCGCTCTGCTCAGGGGCAAAGGGCGTTGGCGTTCGAACAGGGGCTTTTCCGTAAGGTGTGGGCGCCCGTTTCCCCACAGCGAGTTCTGGAGGTGGGTTGCGGGAGCGGTATTTTTCTGGAATGGTTCAAGTCGCAGGGGCATATGGCGGCCGGGCTCGAGCCTTCAAGCTCAAGCCTTGAGCTTGCGCGCAGGCGGCTTGGTCACAAAGTGCGGTTGGATCAGGGATTTGCTGAAAATCTGCCCTACGATGACAACGAATTCGATACAGTGGCCCTGATAAACTCCATGGAATTCGTCGACGACCCGTACCTGGCGCTTAAAGAAGCCTTCCGCGTGGCGCGCCGAAACGTGCTGCTTGGTGTCTTGAACAAGTATTCGATTGGTTGTCTCCACTATGGCATTCAAAGGTTATGGAAAGACTCGGTTTACAGCCGCGCAAGGTTCTTCAGCGTTTTTCAACTTCGCAAAATGAGCACCGGGATTCTCTCGGGCGCCGTTCCCATTGAGTGGCGAACCTGCTTTTCCTTACCGCTGCCGTTTCTTCGCTACATTCATCTTCTGGAGCGAATTGCTGTGTTGCAACGGCATCCTTTCGGACATTTCATCGCAATGCGGATCGATATGCGATGCCGCGTTCGCACACTTCAGACACCTGTTTTCGATGAAATGCCTGCCGGAGCCAAAGTTTCGATTCAGTCTTTAGGCTGCTGGCGGGCTTCTGGAGGCGCACCTGAAAGTTCGGTTAATGGGTGAGTAGATGAGTCTATTATGAAAGAGGCGATGCTGTACAGGCGGCTTGATGAAAACAGGGTGCACTGTTTTCTTTGCTCGCAGCACTGCCATATTGAACCGGATGAAACCGGAAAATGCGGGGTGCGCCTAAACAGGGAAGGCAAGCTATGGAGCTTGGTCTACGGGAAATTGATCGCCCGGCACGTCGACCCTATTGAAAAAAAACCGCTCTTTCATTTCTTTCCCGGCACAACAAGTTATTCGATTGCTACGGTCGGGTGCAATTTCGAATGCCTGTTCTGCCAGAATGCCGACATATCGCAGTCCCCCCGAATCTGCGGAGCGGTCTACGGCCAGAGCGTCTATGCAGAAGAAATTGCAGACAGCGCGCAAAAAGAGGGATGTGCCACAATCTCCTATACATACACCGAGCCTACCATCTTTATGGAATATGCTCTCGATGTAGCTGCCCCGGCAAAAGAGCGCGGACTTGCAAACGTTTTCGTATCCAACGGTTACATGAGCAAAGAGGCGTTGGATGCGGTTGCGCCTTTTCTTGGAGCGGCCAATGTGGACCTCAAGAGCTTCAATGACACGTTCTACCGGGAACAGTGCGGAGCTCGCCTCAAGCCCGTTCTCATGACCCTCGAAGGCATGAAAAGCAAAGGCATCTGGCTTGAGGTGACAACGCTGATCATCCCTGGGTTGAACGACAGCGAGGCTGAGTTGAAGGAGCTTGCGCAATTTCTGGTCGGCTTGGGGCCCGAAACTCCCTGGCACGTCAGCCGATTTCATCCTGCATTTCATCTGAGCGACAGAGGGCCTACGCCGATCGAAACAATCAGAAGAGCAAGGCAAATCGGGCTGGAAGCCGGCCTTCATTACGTCTATACAGGGAATATTCCCGGAGACATCGGCGAGAATACGTACTGCCACTGCTGCGGGGCCGTGCTGATAACCCGAATCGGCTATTCAATCAGGAAACAGGACCTGAAGCATGGCGCCTGCGCAAAATGTCGAACGGTGCTGGGGGGGGTTGGACTGGATTGAGCACAAATAGAAAAGAATTGCTGCGCGAGGTCTACGCCAGGCTATTCGCCTTTTTCGGTCCCCTGCGGTGGTGGCCTGCCGAGACCCCGTTCGAGGTCATACTTGGCGCGATACTGACACAGAATACCGCATGGAAAAATGTGGCCACTGCGATCGAAAGCCTGCGCCGCCATGATCTGTTGAGCTTCGAACGCCTTTGCGGGCTTAGCGCACAGGAGATCGCGCCGTTTATTCGCTCATCCGGCTTCTATAACGAAAAAGCAAAGAAGATAAAGATTTTCTGCACGCATATACTGACAAAATGGGATGGCGGTCTTGGAGAATTCCTGGCTCAGGGCATGGAATCCCTGCGGACCGATCTTCTGGCAATCCGGGGCATCGGCCCGGAAACCGCCGACAGCATCGTCCTGTATGCCGCTTTTAAACCTTCTTTTGTCGTAGACAGATATACGTACCGGATTTTCTCAAGACATGGATGGGTGGGGGAGTCGATTTCTTACGAGGAGTTGCGGGAGTATTTCATGGGAGCAATGGATCCCGATGTGCCGTTTTTTCAGGAATTCCATGCCCTGCTGGTTCGAACCGGGCATCTTTACTGCCGTAAAACGGCCTTGTGTCAATCCTGCCCTTTGAATGTTTTCTTCACCCAGTGATCTCTTGATTTCCTGGTGCATTTGCGGCCATGAAATCTACTGTCCCCTGCAGTCTTTTACACCTGAAAATACGGAAACGATCTCTGTAGATGGGAACTGAATAACCCTGACCGTGACATTACCGTAAAAAATAACCGCTCTGCGTCGTGCGAGCGCGTAGCGGGCCGGCCGGCCGCGCGACACGTCTATTTTGCGCGCCGGGCGTTCGCGGGAGGCCTGGATGCGCGCCGCTTTGGCTCGGCGCGGCCGGTTTTTGTCCCCATGGCGGCCTTCTCGGTTGCAGGTTCGGCCTCTTGTTCTCCTTTTGCTTCGCAAAGGCGCGCAGCGGACTCGATGGCCGCGTCCAGATCGATCTGGAAACGGACCGGCCCCCTGGAAATTTTGCAGGGCTCGGCAGCAGACACCCCAGGTTGAGGAAAACTAAGGTGAAGCGGGCATGCCGAGGTCGGAATCGACCACGAGGTTGCAATGGCCGCATGGCCCTTCGGGAATATACAGACTTCAGCGTCGATATAGTTGAGCGCGGCAAGCGAGGCTTCTTTGTCAACCAGGTCGTCCCCGTCGGCAATACAGATAAGCCATGGTGTTTTCTTCTCTTCGATTCGCTTCAAATTAAGCTTTCGGCCGAAAAGGGCGACAGGCAGGGTCCCCTCCTCGTCGATTGGTATCGAATAGGAAGCAAAACTCATCCTGGTAATGTTAACAGGTATATCTTTTTGATCATGGGACATCCAGTAACTGATCGCCGCGGCGGTCTTGCTGATTCTCGGCCGCGGACTTGCCTGGCTGTCAAACATGTCGATGTCGCGATGAAAAGAGGCGATCGGCGACTCGGTCTCCAGTTTTCGAAGCTTGTAAACCCATCCCAAAATAGAGCCGTCAATAACGGTGTTTCCGTCAGTAGACACTTTTTGGGAATATTTGATGTCTCTGAACCTCGCCGGAAGACTGGTCATGTAATCCGTTAAAGACTTGCTCCGGCTCCCGTCCACCGGAGTGACGCAGGTAATCAGGGCGTCGACGAGGCCATCCAGTTCACCGGATAATAGCGCGGCAAGAGAGTGGTAGCCGCCCTGGCAGAAGCCGTTCAGGGTGACCGGCGCGTTGTGCGTTGCCATCAGTTTTTGACAGAAGAAGCGTATGTCGAGAGCGTCATCTTCTCCGGTCATGGTCCGGACTGCGGCGGTCGTATCGATATCTTTGACCAGGCGAATGTAGGTCGGGATCCCCTGGTTCGCATAACAATGTACATAGCTCTTTTGCTCTCCCGGCAAAAAAGCCAAAATATTGGCGCCCAGAACATAGGGAGGGATGATCAGAATGGGTTTGTTTCTGGGCGTTATCTGCTTTTGGCTGGGAAGTACCTGATAGAGGTCGAAGCGCTCGGTTTCGGCCACCTTCAAATACCCGCCGTTGTCCAGGTGGAAGCCGAATTCGGCTTTGATCTCTTCTATGGCCTTCGGGTATTCATGAACGGTTACTTTGAGAACTTCCTGCAGCCTGCTGGCAAAATTGCACAGGCAGTCCTCATCTTCGAATGAATTCATCCAGGCTAAAAAACTTTTGCTCAGCGTATTGTAAAAAAAACTGCTCATGGCTCGCAGGCTGCCCGCCATCCCGGCGCCGGCAAGCCGGACATTCAGCTTGGACAATTCACTGTAGTCTATGAGATTCTCAGCGGGAGAGTTTGCGGGCAGCTTTTCTTTCTCGGTTCTTGCGAAAGCATTCAGAGCATTTACTGACGGGGCCATAAATGCCGCGACGTATCTGAACATTCCGTTCCAGTAATCCTGGGCCGCTATTGTCTGAGCGAAAGCCGCCCGACTGAGTTTAGGAGCGGCTCGCATGGATTTGCACATTAAAGAAGCCGCTGCGCTAAACGTTTCGAAAGGCGCGCTGAAGTAGTTTTGCATCTTTCCCCCCTGTCCCCCACAGTGTTTTCCTATGGCATGTAAAAGGTTTGGCCGCTTCCATTCGTGTGTAGTTCCAGAAGCCCCCTCCGGCTCGATTTTATCGAGAGGGATACTATGATGAGAACATGCAAAATCAGTGCTATTTTAAGTCAGCTTAAGAAAAAGGAGAGATAAGACGATAGCCCCTTGCCCCTTCGAGAAAACGCGGCCATGATACCAGTTTGGAGAATCAATGTCAATTTATCGGGATTTTGAAAAATCTTCTTGCTATTCTCGTTTCCGATTGTTAAAGAATAGCCAAATTTAATCAGGGATGAAATTATGAATCATTACTTCGATACCGCAAATTTCTGGCTCTGGTGGTTTACCTGGGGAGGTGCGCGCCTGACGGGATAGCCATCAGTTCGAATTAGAATGCTGGGACCGTGGGCCGCGCCAAGGCTCGCGGTCCTTTTGTTTTTATTGAAAGGGACCGTGGACAGACTCTGCGGTCCCTTTCTATTTGGAGGCGCAGGGCCGCCGCGAAGAGGAGGCAAAAGGTGCTTGTCGTAATGAAAAAAGGGGCCACAGCGGTAGAAATCGAGACGGTTGTCTCCGGCATTGAGCAAAAGGGCTATATTGCCAGGCCAATTCCGGGTGGAGAACGGGTGGCAATTTGCGTTCTCCACAATGACGGTCCTGTGGACGCCTCGTTATTCCTGCAACTTCCGGCAGTAAAAGAGGCTATTCCGGTGACCCGTCCGTACAAGCTTGTGAGCCGGGAATCCCAGGCATGGGACACCATCATAGATGTTGGCGGGGTCCTGGTTGGCAACGGGCATCTCACCATCATGGCCGGGCCTTGCGCGATCGAGAGCGAAATTCAGGCGCTTACAATCGCGCGAATGGTGAAGAAGGCCGGCGCCCAGATTTTCCGGGGCGGCGCGTTCAAGCCCAGGACCTCGCCTTACGCATTTCAGGGGCTGGGAGTGGAAGGGTTGAAAATCCTGGCCAAAGTGCGCCGGGAAACCGGGATGCCGGTGGTTACCGAGGCAATTGACCATGAAGTCTTCGATCTCGTCGAGCAATACGCGGACATAGTCCAGATCGGCGCAAGGAATATGCAGAACTTCAGCCTGCTGCGGCGGGCCGGAAAGTCCCGAAAACCTGTGCTTCTCAAGCGGGGTCTGGCGGCCACCATCGAGGAGTGGCTCATGGCGGCCGAATACGTGATGGAGGGCGGAAATGACAAGGTGATACTCTGCGAACGCGGGGTCCGCACATTCGCCCACCACAGCCGCAATACGCTGGACCTTTCCGCCGTTCCCGTGGTCAGGCAGGAGAGTCATCTGCCGGTGATCGTAGACCCCAGCCACGCGGCGGGCTTCAGGGACCAGGTGATTCCTCTCAGCCGTGCCGCTGTGGCAGTCGGATGCCATGGTCTGATGGTGGAGGTTCACCATGATCCTGAAACCGCCCTCAGTGATGGACCTCAGTCGCTTTATCCCGCTCAGTTCGCCGATCTGTACAGGCAGATAGAGTCAATTTTCAGCGTGTACGACATGTCAACAAACGGATGCCATGGTTAGGAGAAAAACGATGCAATTGGGGTTTTATCCGGAAAGATCTGAATTTTGCGCTATGGCCGAAAAGGGAAACCTTATCCCGGTTTGTCTGGAAGTGCTTGCCGATACGGAGACCCCTGTTTCGGCGCTGGCCAAAATATATGATGGTCATGGGCCTGTATTCCTTCTGGAAAGCATGGAGGGCGGTGAGAGGTGGGGACGGTACAGCTTCCTGGGAAATTCGACCACAAGGACGGTCAGAGTTTTCCGTGATGAAGTCGAAATCGAGAGCGGGCCTGAAAAGGAGCGCATTGCCCATCACGGAGATCCGCTCAAAGCTTTACGCTCCTTAATGGCTCGGTACAAACCGGTAAAGCTTGCGAGGCTCCCCCGGTTCTGGGGCGGCATGGTAGGATTTTTCACCTATGAATTCGTATCCTTTTTCGAAGCGATCCAAAGCCGGCTGCCTGCAGACGTTCCGATGGCTCATTTTATCCTCCCCGGACAGCTTTTCATTTTCGATAACCTGCGCCACACACTGAGCCTTGTGGCATACGGTGTTGTCGAAAACGGGGAGGCCGATGAAGCCTATGACAGGGCGGTCGAGACCCTGAAGCAGATGAAGGGCAAACTCGATGGTATGCCCAAAGTGGTCTCCCGCCGTGCCCTTGACGAATTTCCTTTCGATCACGATGCCGAACCTGAGAAATTCCGTTCCGGGGTTGCCAAAATCAAAGAATACATCAGGGAGGGGGACATCATCCAGGCGGTTCTCTCACAACAGTTCAGTTGCCCGGCCTCCCCGGACCCCTGGTCACTCTACCGCGCTCAACGCTTCATAAATCCATCTCCGTACCTCTATTTCCTCCATTTTGACGATACGGTCCTGGTAGGCTCGTCTCCGGAAACCATGGTGCGCCTTGAAAACGGCGTCGCCACGCTTCGCCCTATTGCCGGGACTCGCCCTCGCGGGAAAACCGAGCAGCAGGACCGGCAGCTTGCCAACGAGTTGCTGCAGGATGAAAAAGAAAGGGCCGAGCACCTCATGCTGGTGGATCTGGGCAGGAACGACCTGGGCCGAGTGGCTGAAATCGGCACGGTCCAGGTAACCGACCTGATGGTGGTTGAAAGATACTCGCACGTAATGCACCTTGTCTCGAACATAAACTGCGATTTGCGTGAAGGGTTGGATGCATTCGACCTTTTCCGCGCCTCTTTCCCGGCCGGGACCCTTACAGGCGCTCCGAAAGTCAGGGCCATGGAAATTATAGCCGAGCTGGAAGATGAGCCTCGAGGTCCATATGGGGGGGCAATCGGATATTTTTCCTTTACCGGGAACATGGATCTGGCGATCACCATCCGGACCGCCTGCATTGAGAATGGCAGGATGACCGTAAGGGCAGGGGCTGGAATTGTCGCCGACTCTGAGCCGGAGCGCGAAAGACAGGAAACGATCAACAAGGCCGAATCCATCCATAGGGCGCTTCAACTGCTCGAAGGGAGCGGCGCAGATCTTTGTGTTTGAAGTTGAGTAGAAGGCGAGTGAATGATTTTATCCGTGTTCATCCGTGTTCATCCGTGGTTCACATCTTTTTATCCTTGGCCACTGGTGTTCATCGGTGGTTCAAAAGGAGTTTAATCCCATGCTTTTCATGATCGATAACTACGATTCTTTCACTTACAATCTTTTCCAATATTTCCGGATGTTTGGGACTGAGGTCGAGGTCGCGAGAAACGATGGGGTCTCTGTTGACGATATCGGAAGGCTCGGGCCTTCGGCGATCGTGATTTCCCCCGGTCCTTGCAGGCCGGAGGACGCCGGGGTCTCTGTTGCCGTCATTCAGAGATTTTCCGGAAAAATACCTATACTCGGAATCTGCCTTGGCCACCAGGCGATTGCGGTCGCTTTCGGAGGCGAGGTGGTTCACGCCAAAAGACTTATGCACGGAAAAGTTTCGACGGTCAGCGCGGATGGAAAGTCTATCTATACAGGGGTTTCAAACCCTTTCCAGGCAATGCGCTACCATTCCCTTGCCGTGGCGCCGGGAAGCCTGCCGCAATGTCTGGATGTCACGGCCAGCTCCGAGGATGGCGAAGTTATGGGAATCCGCCATAAAGAACACCTTACCGAAGGTGTGCAGTTTCATCCGGAATCTATCATGACGCCCGTTGGCAAGCGGCTTTTGAAAAACTTCCTCAAGCTTGCAAACGGGCAAAGGACTATTGGGGAAAAGATATGATACGCGAGAGCCTCAAAAAGCTGATTGGAAGGATAGACCTGAGCGAGGAGGAAATGGCCGCACTTGTTGGTGAAATCATGTCGGGCAATGCGACCGACGCTCAGATCGGGGCCATAATGGCCGGGCTGGCCGCCAAGGGTGAGACTTTCTCGGAGCTTGCCGGGGCTGCGCGAGCCATGCGGCGCAAAGCCGTCAGGATCCAAACGAACGCCGATATAGTAGTGGATACCTGTGGAACGGGCGGCGACGCCTCAAACACTTTCAACATCTCGACTACGGCGGCCTTCGTTGTGGCGGGATGCGGCGTTACGGTGGCCAAGCACGGGAACCGCTCGGTTTCGAGCAAGTGCGGCAGTGCTGATTTGCTGGAGGCATTAGGTGTAAACCTGGAGGTGGGTCCGGAAGTGGTGGAAGAGGCGGTCAGGCAAATCGGCATAGGGTTCCTTTTTGCGCCGCTCTTCCATGGCGCCATGCGGCATGCAGCCAGGGCGCGAAAGGAGCTTGGGGTACGCTCGATTTTCAATATGCTCGGGCCGTTGACAAACCCGGCTGGTGCTAACTGCCAGTTGATCGGCGTCTATGCGCCGGAGCTGACGGAAATGTTCGCCCGCGCTCTCCAGCTTCTGGGCGCCAGGCGTGCCTTCGTTGTGCACGGGCATGAAGGGCTCGATGAGATCAGCGTCTGCGCTCCTACCAGGGTGTCCGAATTGAACAATGGATTGATCCGGACCTGTGACGTCACTCCCGAACAGCTTCTTGGCCGGACGGCCGACCCGTTGGATATGGCCGGAGGGACGCCGGCGGAAAACGCGGAGATAACCGCGAAGATTCTGTCCGGTGAAAAGGGCCCTAGGCGGGATGTAGTTGTGGTCAATGCGGGCGCGGCATTGGTTGCCGCCGGCCTCGCGCATGATTTCGGCGAGGGTATCGGAATGGCTCGAGCTTCCATTGACCAGGGCAGGGCAAAGGAAAAACTCGAAGCGCTCGTGCGGTTCACCGGGCTGTAACTGTTCACCACAGAGGCACAGAGGACACGGAGGAAAACAGTTGAACGAACAGACAAAACTAAAAGCCATGTTCCTGTCTGCTTCCGATTTTCCTGCATGCCCATTTTATTTTCTCTGTGCTCTCTGTGTCTCCGTGGTGAACGCTTTTGGATAAACCATGATGTCCGATTTTCTTTCGAAAATTCTCGAGCGCAAAAGAGACGAAGTCAGGACGGCGGCAAAACACACGCCGGAGCGGGTCCTTAGGCGTGAAGCCGAGAAGCCGAAGGGCAGAAAGGCCTTTATTGAGCCGCTTTGCGGGCCGGGTCCGCTGGGGATGAACGTAATTGCCGAAATAAAGCGGGCTTCTCCGTCGAAAGGCAAAATAAGGGAAAATGTCGATCCGGCTGAATATGCCCGGAAGTATGAACTCGGAGGCGCCGCAGCTATCTCTGTGCTCACAGACCGAAACTTTTTCAGCGGGAGTCCCGACGATCTGAGGAAAGTTAAATCTGCGGTCTCACTTCCCACGCTACGAAAGGACTTCGTTATAAGTTCCTACCAGGTTTATGAATCGGCGGCTATGGGGGCCGATGCGGTATTGCTCATAGTGCGGGCGCTTTTGCCGGAATCTTTGCGGGACCTGTTATCGTTGTGCTCGGGCATCGGCCTGGACGCCCTTGTTGAGGCGCACGATGAAAGTGAGTTCGAAACAGCGGCAAAAGCCGGGGCGCGGCTGATCGGCATAAACAACCGCGACCTGGCGACCTTTAAAACCGACATATCGACCTCGATAGGCCTTGCCGCCCGTGCCGGTCCCGGCCAGATCCTGGTCGCCGAGAGCGGGATTCACACCCGCTCCGATATCGAGCGCCTCCTCGCCGCCGGAATATATAATTTTTTGATTGGCGAGGGCCTCATGAGGTCGGAGGACCCCGTAAGATTTTTGAAGGCTTTGCACGGAGCGGAAGCATGAAAGAAGGCGGCCGGCATGATTGTAAGATAAACTGCGGGACATCTCTTAACCATGTGTCTCGCGCGGCGATTTTGCAAGCGCGCACGTTGGCGGCGGCGCCTCGCCGCCGCCGCCGCCCTCAGGTTAAGGTCTGCGGTGTGACCCTGGTGGACGAGGCCGTTGCCTGTGCGGAAATGGGCGCAGACGCCATTGGCCTGGTGTTTTATCCGCCGAGTCCGCGTTTGGTAAGCGGGCAGAGGGCCCGTGAAATCAGCGGAAGTCTTCCGGAGCAGGTCTGGAAGGTCGGCGTTTTTGTCGACGAGCCTTTTTCTGCGGTCATGAAAAAGGCCGAATTCTGCCGGCTGAACTGCGTCCAGCTCCATGGGACCGAACCTCCCGAGGTGGTTGAAGCGCTCGAGGCGGCTGGAATAAGGGTAATCAAATCTCTTTTTGTGGAAAAAAGGCCCTTTTTGTCTGAAGCCGGCCTTTACCGCGCCTCGGCGTGCCTGATCGAAAGCGGGGGAGGGCCTGTTCCGGGTGGGGCCGGGCTTAGCTGGAAATGGGCGGAAGCCGGGGAACTGCCGGGTAAGCTTCCCTGCATTCTGGCGGGGGGCCTGAGTGCGGAAAACGTGGGCGAGGCGATTTATGAATTCGGCCCTGACGCCGTTGATGTCAGTTCCGGTGTGGAATCCGAGCCGGGCCGAAAGGATATAAGTAAAGTGAGGGCTTTTATCGAGGCGGTTCGCAATGCGAAACTGCGGAATGAGCCGGGGAGGATATTTAAGTGAAAGATATTCAAATGAAATCGGCGGAGACAAATTTGGAAATTATATCTTCATTTCCCGTGAAAACATCGGCCCAACCGTCCGCAGGGGGCCATTTCGGCCCTTACGGCGGGCGCTACGTGGCCGAAACGCTTATGCCCGCGCTGATCGAGCTGGAGTCGGCCTACCTGTCGATGTGCACTGAACCGGCTTTTCAGGAGGAATTGAAATCGCTTTTGAAAGACTTCGCCGGAAGGCCCACTCCGCTTTTTCGGGCCAACAGGCTGAGCGCCCATGCGGGTGGGGCAGTCATTTATCTGAAGAGGGAGGACCTTGCGCATACAGGCGCTCATAAAATCAACAACACGCTCGGTCAGGGGCTTCTTGCCAAATGGATGGGCAAGTCCAAGGTGATCGCCGAGACCGGGGCGGGCCAGCACGGGGTCGCCACAGCGACGGCTGCGGCCCTCTTTGGCATGGAATGCAGGATTTTTATGGGGACCGAGGATATCTCCAGGCAGGCCCCCAACGTGCAGAGGATGAAATTGCTGGGCGCCGAAATAGTGCCGGTCGATTCGGGGACCGGCACTCTAAAGGACGCCATGAACGAAGCAATGCGCTACTGGGTAGGCTCTGTGCGCGACACTTTCTACATTATCGGTTCGGTTGCCGGTCCCCATCCCTACCCGGCAATGGTGCGCGATTTTCAGCGGGTGATCGGCGATGAGGCGAAGGCGCAAATCATTGAAGCCGAAGGCAGGGCGCCGGACATGCTGGTGGCCTGTGTGGGCGGAGGAAGCAACGCTATGGGCCTCTTCTATCCCTTCCTTGATGGGCCGGTGGAAATGGTGGGAGTTGAGGCGGCCGGCCGTGGAATCGATACCGGAAAGCACGCGGCGACGCTCGGGGCCGGATCGGTCGGCGTTCTTCACGGCTCCAAATCCTACGTACTGCAGGATGAAAACGGCCAGATCAAGGAGGCGCACTCGATATCTGCGGGTCTGGACTACCCCGGTGTAGGCCCTGAGCATTCATGGCTGAAGGACACGGGCCGCGTGCGCTATGTGAGCGTTTTAGACGAAGAAGCGCTTCGAGCTTTCCATCTGCTGAGCTCGGTCGAGGGAATCATCCCTGCCCTGGAGAGCGCCCACGCCGTTGCCCGCGCTATGGTCGAAGCCGCGCGAATGCCGGAGAAAAACATCATCATAGTGAATCTGTCCGGGCGCGGCGACAAGGACCTGGGGATCGTGTCGAGACTGTAAAGGGAATTCTACCACAGAGGCGGGGCATAGTCCAGTCAAGGAGAGAACGCCGAGGAAAGCTTTGTTAGACAGGATTAACAGGATTAACAGAAATGGCTACTTCTAAGCCCTGAAACCTTTGTTTATCTTGCTGAATTTTGCTTTGCTCTGTGCCCTCTGTGTCTCTGTGGTGAATGCTTTCGCGTTTGAAAGGATAAGCTGTCATGAGCAGGATAGAAGAAACATTCAGCAGATTACGCGCCAGGGGAGAAAAAGCCCTGGTGGGCTTCATTACGGCGGGGGATCCCGACCTGGGGCGGTCCCTGGAGATAGCAAGGCAAATGTGCCGCTCCGGGCTGGACCTTCTTGAATTGGGCGTGCCCTTTTCGGACCCGACCGCCGACGGCCCGGTCATACAACGCTCCTCGGCGCGCGCGATAGGCGCCGGAGTGAACATGGCAAGCGTTTTCGCAATGGTGCGCCGTGTAAGAGAGTTCAGCTCGATCCCCATTGTAATTTTCAGCTACTATAACCCCATCCTGGCATACGGCGCCGGGGAGTTCTACAGGGATGCGACGGCGGCCGGGGCCGATGGGACCCTGGTGGTGGATCTTCCGCCGGAAGAATCCGATGAGCTGACCGGCGAATGGGGAAATGGGCTTGATTTTATCCGGCTCGTCGCCCCGACCACCCCACCAGGGCGCATGGCCCGGATAGCCGCCAATGCCTCAGGGTTCATTTACCTGGTTTCCATGACGGGTATTACAGGCAGTGGAGGACTCAATCGTGAAGAAATAGCGCGCGTGGCGCACGATTTGAGAAACAACTGCCACGGTCTGCCGATCTGCATCGGGTTCGGAATCTCCACCCCGGACGACGCCGCAAAAGTGTCGGAGTTTGCGGACGGAGTAGTTGTGGGAAGCGCTTTTGAAAGGCTGATCGAATCCGGTCTTGAGGATGAAAACATAGCGGGCAGGGTAGGGGAGTTCGCGGCCCGGCTGAAGAACGCCATTGTCTAGTAGGAACCAAGTAGCGGGAAGCGGGGAGCAGGAAGCAGGAAGATGTGGGCTGCAACCAAACAGAAAAGCAATCCGCAGATTACTGCTCATCGACAGGGCATGGAAATAACGCAGATAAAATAAAGAGTTAAAAGAAAACCCTGACAGAATTTCAAGAAACTCGATGTTAGTTGCACAGCGGGAAGCAGGGCCGGCAGGGCGATGGGGAGACTGGTCATAGACAGGCCAGGGAGTGACGCGGCTAAAATTCTGTCACGGTGTCTCTCCCTCTCCCCGTCAGTTTTTACCTCTCCTTGACTGGACCATGCTCCGTCCTGACGAGGCTTGAACTCGGGACAACTCCTTTTTCTTGATCATTCATCCCCGATTGAGAGCTGTTTCCGAGTCAGTTCGCAGAGACTGTCTCTTAGTTCTGAATGACGTGGGATTGGGGATCTCTTGCCGGGCTTCGGATTCATGTATATGTCATGTCCGCCGCCGTGACGCTTCATGAAGCATCCAGCTCGGATTAACTCGCGAATAAAGGTTTGCCGTTTCACACTTCCACTACCAGTTCTTTAGTCTGAGCGTCCGGACGAGGTGTCGTTTCTGCATCTGCCGTCATCATCTGATAGGCATCCCTTATATTTTCCTCCAACTCATCCATGGTCTCACCCTGGCTGAAAACGCCGGGAACTTCTTTGAGTCTGCCGACGTACCAGCCGTCATCAATCCAATATTCCAGGGTGAAATATCTCAACATAGCCAAATCTCCTTCATCCTCCTCAATTCGCTTTTCACAAATCGATCACTTTCCTAATCCTTACTTTTTACTACAGATTCGCGAATGAAACCACTGTCACTTTTTCCCGCTCCCCGCTCAGCAGAGTTTTGAGTTTTAAGTTTTGGGTTTTGAGTTACTAAAAACTGACAACTAATAACTAAAAACTCTTCAGCTCCCCGCTCAGCAGAGTTTTGAGTTTTAAGTTTTGGGTTTTGAGTTACTAAAAACTGACAACTAATAACTAAAAACTCTTCAGCTCCCCGCTTAGCAGAGTTTTGAGTTTTAAGTTTTGGGTTTTGAGTTAACAACTAATAACTAAAAACTCTTCAGACCCTTTCACCCACTCGCCCGCTCTTGACTCACCCCTCACCCCTCACCCCTCACCCCTCACCCCTCACCCTTCACTTGAACTGCATCCTGCCGTTTTTTAAAACGAACATTTTGCTGGGCCGATGGTGAACCTGGGGCTTAGAGTGCCAATTTTACCGTTTAAATTGGCCTCTTAAGACCGAAAATGGCCCATTCTTTCAATCTTTTGGCCGTTAATTTAGGTATTTGCTTTGGTCCGACCCCATGGACAAGACCCCATGGACAAGACCATGGACACATGGACATTACAATCTTTTGGGCGTTACTTTAGGTATTTGCTTTGGTCCGACCCCGTTCGTCCGTTCGTCGTTCTAGAGAGGGCAAAACGGGTGGAAAGTGGGAATTTTTTATCTAATTCCCTCTGCTTCCTCCGCATAATCTGGTCATTCCGCTCACCGCTTTTCGTATGAAGTTCTCCGATGGATTTTTATTTCGCGTCTTCGCGTCTTCGCGTGAAAAATATGGGTCTTCCGGCGAACGCGTACCTGAGTAGTCTTTGAAAATAAAAAATGGACATGGCAAGGTGCGTCCGTGTTGTTTGACGCCAATCGAACACTACGGAGGAGCCACAAGCCATG
>JBEKQE010000022.1:0-40159 GCA_049520035.1 Syntrophobacteraceae bacterium
GAGAATAAGATATCCGAAGCTTGCCCCAAGGTCCAGAGTGGCCCCCTTACAGAGACAATCAACCGGGATGCTCTTGGTGAGGTCGAGCTGGAACCAAACATCGACGGCATGAGTTACCTCCCCGTAAACTGTGAATGCTGTGCTAAACCACGGGAAATTATAAGTGACGCCCCCGAATATTTCGTCCTGGTCGAAATTGCTTATTGGCTGTTGAAGGCCGTAGTATATGTTTCCGATCAGTACCGAAAAATCTTTGCACAGTTCCTTCGTGTAGGAAACTGTGAAGTCGGTCTCGCTCCACTTCGCGTTGCCCACTCTTTGTCCCAGCGCCGTGGGGTTCGGTACTTGTCCCTCCAGGGTCATAAAGGGATTGTTGCTGTGGCGGGAGGTGTCGAAATTACCCCAGACGCTTGCTGAAAAACCGGCATAGGTGGCAGTAAACGCAGGTTGGAAGACGGCGCTGTCTTTGCTTTGCGCAGCGCCACGAAATATGTACTGGCTCAGGATGTCAGTTGAAAAACTTAAAGATGGCTTCTGCTCCTCGGGTGCTTTTTGCCCCGCCGGGGCAGTAGGTTCGTCGGCCCACGCAGCCATGAAAGGAAAGGAGATAGCCAGGAACGAAATCACACATACCAGTGCTTTCTTTCTGATTGCCGATGGGTTCATTTCATTTGCCCCTTTTTCGATGGTGAGATTACTTTTACTGATCCGTTTATACCTCTTCATAACTTAGTGCGGCCTGTTGCCTGTTCGAGTCGGCTTGCCTTGGTTCGGCTTTGGCGTCGACTACCACAACAGTCAGGCCATGAGCCTTCAAAATTAGCTGCTCAACGACAGTTTTCCGCCCGAGCAGTCGTTTCAACAACGGAAGTGGCCCCGGACGGCCGATGACGATGTGGCCAACCCGGTACTCCCTGGCGAAGTGAAGAATGGTGTCCACGATATCTTCGCCCTTATAGGTGAAAACGATAGCGCCAAGCGTGTTGGCCAGGGTCAATGTCTCCGAGAGGTACCGCTGGGTGCTGGCGTCTATGGCAGTGGGAGATTCCACGGGTCTCTGGACGTAAACGGCGTACCAGTTGCGGTTCAGGCGTCCGGCAAGCCTTGATCCATAGCGCAAAAGACCGGCGCTGTTGGGGCCGCGTGAACTCAAACAAACCATTACCTGATCGGGAGCAGTACCATGCTCTTCTTCAGGAGCGCTTCTGCGTTTAAGGTCAATCTGGGATGCAAGCTCCCTGAAGGCCAGTTCGCGCAGCTCATTGAGGTTTGTGCGCTTGAAGAAATTGTCGAGAGCGGTTGGAACTCTTTCCAGCGGGTAGATTCTACCTTCCCGCAGACGCTGCTGAAGATCTTCAGGCGCCAGATCGACGTTCACAATCTCATCCGCTTCCGCAAGGATGGAGTCAGGCAGCCGCTCGTGCACTTTAACGCCGACCAAATCTTCCACCGTGTCGTAGAGACTCTCAAGGTGCTGAATATTGAGCGTAGTGATCACATGAATGCCTGCTGCCAGGAGGTCTTGCACATCCTGATACCGTTTTGCATTTTCGCTTCCCGGAACGTTGGTATGCGCCAGCTCATCCACGAGGACCACTTCCGGGTGCCGCGCAAGCACCGCATCCAGATCCATTTCTTCAAGGACGATGCCTCGGTACTGAACCTGCTTTCTCGGGATGACCTCCAGGCCTTCGATCAGCTTGGCCGTTTCCGCCCGCCCGTGGGTTTCCACCAGACCGGCAACGATATCGACCCCTGCCTGCTTCAGACGTTGCCCTTCGAGAAGCATTTGCCACGTTTTCCCAACCCCGGGTCCATAACCGAGGTAAACCTTCAGCTTACCGCGTTGTGAACGGCGTATCAGTTGAAGAAAGCTCAGAGCCCTGTCTTCGTCGGACATTGGCCTCCCCTACATCTTTCCAGAGCGGCATCTGAACCGGTCCGGACTCTTTTCCGACCGGCAGAGTTGCGTTGCAACGGGATACCGCTTTCGGCCGGATATTCCATCCCCAAGTCAAAGAACCTTTAAATCAAACATCGTTTATCCCCAGTATCCCGAAGCAAACCGTTATTAAGGCGCTCTATCCGATTTAGGCAAAGGTTCCTCCAACATGTGTTCAACTTTCATTAGCTTCTGCCGCAGTTCTCATTCGTTTTCCGGCCTTTGCCCGGAACCTTTCGGCAGCGATTTCATCTTTTAGCCGTGCCATCCGCATTGCAAATTCAGTCGCCTCTATCTCGAAACCATCCAGGGTCAAAGATACAGACTCCAGAAGAGCGAAAAGCTGTGCATTTTGTTTTGCCAATTCATCTCTGTCTCTTTTGATCTCGGCATATTCGGATTCGAGTCTTGTGCGCAAGGCGATTACCCCCCGCTCAAAGTCTTCCCCCAACAGGTGTTGTAAAGCTGAAGGGGTGTCGGCGATATGGGTCTTAACCACCCGAGCATGGCTGTGCCGGCCTTTTAATGCCGAGTGTCCTTGAACTTGAACTTCAGCCATCTCCTGAGTATCCATCCCGGAGCAGACCGCTCGCAGGGCGAGCGGTCTCCCCGCTTCTTTCACACGATGTGCGGTTCGAGTCACTATATGCTCAGTCGGGATTTGGTTCATCTTCATCTCTCCTGCAAGTCATTTGCTCCTCGTCAACTGGTTTCGAACAACCCGAACCAGGTTGAACCAACACCAGCATGCCCAGCCGACCGCTGTTATGGCGTTCCGTATCGCTTATCGAGTTCCAGGTTCACTTCAAGGACGTTTACGAACTTCTCACCCGCAAGTCCTCCCCAAGGCGCCGATGCATTTTCCTTCAGAATCTGCTCGATCTCCTTTTGAATTTGGGCCGGGTCGCGTTTCAAGTCTTCCGCCCTTTTAGACACCACCCGCTCCAGTTGAAACTGAGCATTTTCCATGCTGATATGCGGGTCCAGCCCTGAAGCCGAAGCGGTGACATAGTCGCCCGGCACGTCCTGGAGTTCGTTGTCGGGTTGGTCTTCACGCCACATCAAAAAGAAGGTCGATTGAATGTCACTGCCCGAATCGACAACGTCGAAGGTCGTTACCGATTTGCCGCCTTCTGTTTTAGTTGTTGCGGACAGGAATTTGCCGGGATTTTTCTCCGCAAAATCCTTGAAGAACACTACAGCCAGGTCCGGGGCCTTCGGCTCGGGAGTGGAGGGATTGTCCTTGATAAATTGGGCCACAATCTTGGGATTGGCCTTTGCCCACGTGTCCACATAGTCGCTATGGGCGGTGTCCGTTTTTACCCAGGCCTGGGCGAGGGAATTGTGCAGGTCCGCCCATTGGGCCACAATCCCCGGTTTACCCTGATATTTGTCGGCACTGAACCAACTCTCGACGTCCGGAGCAACGAGTTGCCCGGCCTTCGGCCCGCTCTTATACTTCGCGATAGGTCCGAGCGAGCGCCCCACCCTGTCCCGCAGTCCATAGTTCGATGCCGCAAGGCTCGATGAAGCCGAGGCGGATGCATCGTAAGACGCCGCAGACGGCCGGGGCTGAAAATATTCATCCTTTGTAAAAGGCTGTGCGATCAGCTTCGATCCAACGTACTTGCCGTCCGGTCCCTTAATCATGCTGCCGTTTGACTGGAAAGGGAATAAAGTTTGTCCGATCACCCACAGCACCAGTGGATAAATAATGCAGGTGATGACCACTCCCAGTACTAAAAGTAGAAAGCTCTTAGAAAGATATTTCATCATGTCCGTGTCTCCGAAAGTTCACGTTTTTAGCTGACCAGGTGCAGGGCCGTCATCACCACGTCGATCAGTTTGATTCCAATGAAAGGTAAAATCACGCCGCCAAGACCCCATATCAGCATGTTTCTGAGCAGCAGGGCATCAGCGCCGAGCGGCCGGTAACGAACCCCTTTGAGTGCAACCGGGATCAGCGCGGGAATAATCAAAGCATTGAAGATAACGGCCGAGAGGATGGCCGAGGTCGGCGAGTGAAGGTGCATAACGTCAATCACTTTCAACCACGGCAGGGTGCCGGCAAACAGCGCAGGAATGATGGCGAAGTATTTCGCGACGTCGTTTGCAACGGAAAAGGTTGTGAGTGCGCCTCGAGTCACAAGGAGCTGTTTCCCGACTTCCACCACTTCGATCAGCTTTGTCGGGTCGCTGTCCAGATCAACCATATTGGCGGCTTCCTTGGCCGCCTGGGTCCCGGCGTTCATAGCCAGCGCGACGTCTGCCTGCGCAAGGGCGGGGGCGTCATTTGTGCCGTCACCCATCATTGCAACCAGTTTTCCCCCCACCTGCTCTCTTTTGATATACGCAAGCTTTGTTTCCGGCGTCGCCTCGGCCAGAAAGTCATCGACTCCGGCCCTTTTTGCTATCGTTGCAGCCGTAAGCGGATTGTCTCCGGTGATCATGACAGTCCGAAGCCCCATTTTTCGCAATCGTTCGAAGCGTTCCGACATGTTCGGCTTAAGAATATCTTCAAGAACGACCAGGCCTACAATATTGGGGCCATCGGCAACGGCCAGGGGTGTAGCGCCCTGGGACGCCACGCTGTTGACCAGCGCGCTGAGTTCCGGGGGCACGCTGCCGCCATCACCGCCGATAAATTTAATAATGGCGTCCGGTGCGCCTTTCCTTATTTGTTTTCCGTCGGGCAGGTCGATTCCACTCATGCGCGTCTGCGCCGTAAATGCAATGAACTTGGCTTCCGGCGGTACATCTATCGGAGCCGGGCTATTTTTCTCGAACAACTGCACTATGCTCTTTCCCTCAGGGGTGGCATCTGCGGCAGAAGCCAGTGCGGCAAGCCGCCCCACATCGGAGGCCGAGTACTTTCCAACCGGCAGGAATGTGGTCGCGTTCCTGTTGCCTATGGTGATGGTCCCGGTCTTATCGAGCAGCACGACATCGATATCTCCGGCCAATTCCACTGCCTTCCCGCTCTTGGCGATGATATTTGCCTGAAGAGCGCGGTCCATGCCCGCTATGCCGATCGCTGCGAGCAGTGCGCCGATAGTGGTCGGAATGAGGCACACAAGAAGGGCGATAAGGGTCGGGACGTCGGTCCCAAGACTTTTCAGAGGCTCCTGAATGCCAAGGTAGCTCTGCATGTATAGCTCGGCATTGCGGGCCATGGGCAAAAGAGGGATCACCACGATGAGAAAGACCAGTGTAAAGGCTGAGAGGACGAGGGTAAGGGCGATCTCGTTTGGAGAGCGCTGGCGGATGGCGCCCTCGACCAGGGCGATCATGCGATCCAGAAAGGATTCGCCGGCGCTGCTCGTTATCTCGATCACGATACGGTCCGAGAGAACGACTGTACCTCCGGTAACTCCAGACCGGTCACCGCCCGCCTCGCGAATAACAGGCGCAGATTCGCCGGTTATCGCCGATTCGTCAACCGAGGCTATTCCCTCGATGATTTCTCCGTCCCCTGGAATTGCCTGTCCCGCTTTTATTACGACCCGGTCCCCTTGTTTTAGATTAGCCGAGGAGACTTCTTCTATGACGCCTTTTGCGTTCAGCCGGTAGGCAACAGTGTCATGGCGGGCTTTCTTGAGCGATTCGGCTTGCGCCTTGCCGCGGGCCTCGGCAAGGGAGGTGGCGAAATTGGCGAAAAGCACCGTCAAAAAAAGCCATACGTCAAGGGCTATAAAGTAACTGATGGACACCTGGCTCGTCCTGGCGCCCAATGCAGCTTCGACAATATACAGAAGGGTAAGAACAGCCCCGACCAGAACCACGAACATGACGGGATTATTCCACTGGAGGTCGGGCCGAAGCATGACAAACGCCTGCTTCAAGGCGACCATTGCGGTCTCCTTTTCCAGCAGTTTCCGCGCTTTAACCCGGCGAATCGACTGAAACTGGTCCGGACCAGGGAGGGCTTCCCCTCCCGGTCCTTTAATATCGGTAACTTCCTTGCTCATATCCGGAACTCCTTTGAGTGAGTCTTTTTCACGCCGTATCTTAATATCGGTTTTCATGAGCGTTCCTGACCGTTATCCCCCAAAAGGAATCGGGCCAAACTGCTCCGCTACAGGTCCCAGCACGACAGCGGGCAAAAAGAGCAAACCCGCAATGATAACCACGGTCCCCAGCAGGAGAAAACCGAACGTTATGGTGTCATCCCGAAGCGTGCCGAGACCAAACGGGCTCGATTTTTTTGCGCCCAGGGACGCCGCCATGGCAACGGGCGCGATAATCGGGAGATAGCGGCCGAAAAGCATGCACAGGCCGGCTGCGATGTCGAACGCAGCGGCGCTCGGCCCTGGGTTCGCTGCATTCCAGAACCCGTAGGTAACCCCCAGGCCGTCGAAGGCCGACCCATTGTTGGCGACAGCCGAAGAGAACTGGTAAAGGATTTGCGAGAAGCCGTGCGCGCCGGGGTTGCTTATCGCCTGCATCCCCAGGGTTGTCCCGGCAAAAAGCCCCGTGGGCCACAGAATAAAGACGGGATGAACCAGTATGGCGATCATTGCGAACGTCACCTCGCGAGCGCCGATTTTTTTCCCAAGATATTCCGGAGTTCTTCCAACCATCATGCCTGCGATGAATATCCCGACGATGATGAAAGTCAACATGTTGATCATGCCCACGCCTTTGCCGCCGTATACGCAGTTCAGCCACATTCCGGCTAAAGGCGAAGCTGCCGATACAGGGTTCAGGCTGTCCTCCTCCGCATTTACGGCGCCGCATGTCACGTCGGTGGTCAGGGCATCGAAAGCTGCGCCCGCAGATGTCCCAAAACGCATCTCCTTGCCTTCGAGATTGCCCAGATGCTGCTCGACGGGCAACCTCGGAACTGCCGGCAGACTTATTGCCAGCTTTCCACCCGGAGATGCCGCATTGGGGACTTCGAACTTCTGTGCCACAGATTGTCCGGTTAGTCCGGGATTAGGTTTGAGTGTATCGAAATAGATCGACCAGACGACCGTGCCGGCCATCATGACCATCATGACAGAAAAAACCACAAGGGAGTGCCGGAACTTGTTCAGCATTCGGCCATACATCAACACCAGGGCAAACGGGAACATCATCATCGCATAGGTGTTGAAGAAATTCGACAAGCCGGTGGAATTTTCGAACGGGTGCGCGGAGTTCATACCGAAGAACCCGCCCCCGTTGGTGCCCAACATTTTCATAGATTCCCAGGCGGCGACCGGCCCAACGATAATCGTCTGCGGTTTCGCCTCGCCCGTGTCGGTCGTGCCCATCGCCCCTGCTTCAAGTGTCGAAACATCGTGCGAGGTTTCGAAGGTCATCGGGCTGCCCTGGGTTATGAAAATGAGGCCGAATATGAGCGCGGCAGGCACGAACATGTAGACCACAACCCGCCACATATCGACGAAGAAGTTGCCGACCTTTGATTGGCCCCGCAGGGCGCGGATGATGGCAACCAGCCCGCACAGGCCTACAGCCGCCGAGAAAAAAAGATTGAAAATCCCGAAAAAAATCTGGGTGAAGTTCGACAGGTGCTGCTCGCCGGAATAATGCTGGAGGTTGGTGTTCGTAATAAATGAGGCGACGGTGTTAAAAATGGTGCTCGGCGCTATCATCGTAAGCCCTCTTGGGTTTAGCGGCGTATAGGGCTGGACCGCCAGAACCACGAAGGTGTACACGAACATCAGGGTATTGAACAGGAGCAGCGCGAATAGATACTGTTTCCAGTTTTGTTCACCGCTGTCCAGTCGCTGTTCGAACCATCGGAAAACCGCCCATGGGCGGTATTTTCCGTCCATGATCCACGCCATGTAGCGGCTCAACGGGAAAGCAATGATAGTGGCCGTTGCAAGAAGCGCAAAGGGAAGTAACCATATTTGAATAAACGTCATTTGTTTTTCCTTTCAATATCGGTAAATCGCCGGGGCTTGCCTAGAACCACTCCGGCCGTATCATCGCAACAGTCAGATAAACAAAAAGGAAAATTGCGACAGCCGCTGTAATGTAAATCATCGTTATGAACTCCTTTGCCTTATATTTTCTCGCAACCTTTTACGAACAGAAAGCAGACTACCATCACCGCGATTCCCAGTAAAAACATCCCCGGCAGCCATATTGCTAAATCCATCTTTTATTTCTCCTTTCGAAAAAAGTCTTTAAAACGCATTCTGGTGAGCCTCTTGCAAAACTCAACAAAACCGTCACCCCGGTGACATCCGGGGTCCAGAAGACCTTGAAAAACCTGGATTCCGGCTTTCGCCGGAATGACGTTGAAGGACTTTTGCAAGAGGCTCTGGTGTCTTTCGTATCTATATGCCAGTCAAGTCGGTGCAGCCCTGGCCATCATGAGGCCCTCATCTCGCCGGCAACCCTGTCGGCAACAGCAAGTGTAAAAGTAAATTTCGTACCTTCCCCGGGTGTGCTGCTCACCCCTACCCTGCTGCCGTGGGCCTCTATGATTTCCTTAACGATGGCCAAACCCAGTCCCGTGTTACTCGGCTGCCCGCCGCGGCCGGGCACCCTGAAAAACTTTTCAAAAATATGCGGCAGGGACTCCTCAGGTATTCCCGCACCGGTATCTTCAACGGCAAAAAGCACCGCACCGTTGTCCAGGCGCGCCGATACTTTCACTTCTCCCCCCGGAGGGGTAAATTTCAGCCCATTACTAAGGAGGTTTGTAAAGACGATTTCCAGTCTCATCCTGTCACCAAGGACCTGCGGGATATCCCCGGGCAGGTCGAGTACCAGGGAAACTCCCCGGTCCACGTATGAAGGTCTCATCTCATCCACAACATTGAGAAGGACCTGCTCGGGGCTCACCGGAACAAGCTCGACAGTGGACCCTCCCGCCTCCAGTTGCCCGATGTCCAGCAGGTTCTCGATGATACGGTAGAGCCGGTCGCTGTCATCTCGAGCGGCAATGACGAGTTCGGCCTGTTTAGGGCTCAGCGGACCGAGTTTTTCATTCAAAAGCGCATGGGCCGCAAGTCTGATGGAAGTAAGAGGGGTCTTCAGTTCATGTGAAACAGTCGAAATGAGACCGCTTTTCACTTCATCGAGCTTGCGCAGCCTGGTCACATCCGAGAGAATGAGCGTCACGCCGATGAGCCGTCTTTCCTCATCGAGTATTGGGACCGCCTCCGGTAAAAAAAAATGTTCCTCTCCATCCCTGAAAACCTGAATAGCCCAATCATAGGTTTTCAGACGGATGGGACGCATCTCGATCCTTGCACGTTCGAAGAGTTCGCCTAACCTTTCATTTTCTACCGACTGAATGGCCGTTCCTGCCCTGAGTGCAAACAGGCGCTGGGCCGTATCGTTTGCAAGCTCGATGATGCCCTCCGGATTGCAGATAATGACAGCGTCGGAAAGAGAGTTAAGCGCCGACAGTGTCGCCTTCTGCGTGCGAATCAGCCGCGCGCGGTTCGTTCGTCTGAATTCACGCAGGCTCCTTGTCATATCGTTGAAAGCAGAAGCCAGTTGGCCGATTTCATCTCCCGACCTGGCCTTTACGACAAGATCGAGGTTTCCCTGCTGAATCTCTTTCACAGAACGGGTGAGGTAGGATATCGGCCTTAGCATGGACGGTCCTATAATGATAACGAAGATCAGCGCCAGCACTATTCCCGCCAGCACCAGCGCGATCACTTCGCGATTTGTTTCTGCCGCCTGCTGCCGCACCTGTCCATCGGTAGAGATCATATTGTTCAAGTTGATGTCGATTATGCGCTGCGCAGCGTCGAGAACCGCGTCTGACTGCGGCAACAGTCTGGTCCTGTAAAAGTCCCGGCGCGCAGCGCCGCTCTCCTGCATCTGAACAAAAGTTTCCAGTTCGCTCCTGTAAGTTTTCCACGATTCTGCCAGCTTATTCGTTAGTCCCTGTTCGCCAGGCAGAGTGACATTGCCCTGCTGGAATTTCAGGCTTTGCGAAAACCTCAGAACCGCAGAGTCAATAACCTTTTTGTCAGCACTGCTTTCGTAAAGAAGTGGCTCAACGCCACGTTCAGTCTCCAGTATTGCCTGTTTCATCGCCAGCCCGGCGGCTACACTGTCGTAGTTTTCCCTGAAAATCCGCTCGAGCGCCTTGCTCGACTGGGTGATGGTCCTGATGCTTATCAGGCCCACCACCAGAAGCACCAGAAGTGGACCGCAGGAAGCCAGAATCAGTTTTGTTTTTAGACTCACGCCCCTTTACCCTTCCTCTGAATTCTGAAGGCAAATCACATGCCAATGGGAAAATAAAACTAAATTATGCAATTTCAATGGATTAGCTAAAAAATTACCGGGTGGGGCAACCTGGAAGATTTCAAATTGAAGGATGAGATCGTTCAGGACATTTCAAAATGAAATGCCAAATTTACAACCCATATTTCTTTCGTTTTCGCCAAAGGGTCACGGAATCCATTCCCAAAATCCGGCATGCTTCTTCAATGGACCTGCTCGAAGCCAGTACGCGCCGGATGTGCGTTCTTTCAAGCTCTTCCATGGTTACCAGGTCGCCGGCGCCGGGCATGCCCTCCAACGGCTTGAGCTTTATCGGAAAGTGATGAATTCCCAGGCTCTCGTCTGTGCATAACAGGACCGCGCGTTCGATCGCGTTTCGGAGTTCCCTCACATTACCGGGCCATTGGTAATTTTTGAGGGCTTCGCACGCCTCCCCCGTAAATCGCAGTATCCGACGGTGGTTCTGCCTGGCAAAAAAAGCCAGCAGACCCTCGGCCAGCGGAGCGATGTCCTCCCGGCGGTCTCGGAGCGGAGGGATCACAATCTCGACGACATCCAGCCTGTAGAAAAGGTCCTCGCGAAACCTCCCCGCCTTTATTGCCGATTCGAGGTCGATATTGGTCGCCGTAATGATTCTCACATTGGCTTTCCTGGTTTCCAGGTCGCCCACACGCTCATAGACTTTTTCCTGAAGGACCCGCAGCAGCTTTGCCTGGATGGACATGGGCAAATCACCGATTTCATCCAAAAAGAGGGTCCCCCCTTCGCAAGCGGCGATGCGTCCGGGATAATCGCGCAAAGCACCGGTAAAAGACCCTTTCGCATGGCCGAAAAGCTCGCTTTCAAGCAACTCGGCCGACAGTGAAGGACAAGATACCGTCCCGAAAGGTTTTGACGAGCGGCCACTCCAGGAGTGGATTGCATGAGCAAGAATGGTCTTGCCGGTCCCGCTTTCTCCACGGATAAGGATGGTAGCCCCGCTGTCCGCCACTTGCCGGGCCATAGCCAAAGTTCGCTGCATGGCGGGACTCCGGCTCTCCACAACCGCCTCGGGAACTGATTCTCTCAGTCTTTCCTGAAGGGAGGCCACCTTTTGCTCCAGGGTCCTGACCTCAGAAACCTTGCTTACAAGAACCGATACCTGATCGTGGGTGAAAGGCTTGGGCAGGTAATCAAAGGCGCCACGCCGCATTGCTTCGACAGCGGTATCAATCGAAGCATAAGCCGTAATAACGATGCACTTAATCCACGGGCAGATGCTCCGCAGATTGCCGATCAGGTCTATTCCCGACTCCGAACCCAGGCGGAGGTCCACCAGAGCAAGGTCGAAATAGCGCCCGTTGGCCTCAGTCAACGCATCTTTCGGGTTGCTTACAGCGGTAACATGATGACCCTCGGCCTCCAGAGAGATACTGAGGGTCTTCCGGATATTGGGTTCATCATCTACGACAAGAATGGAAAGGGCCATGGGAGTTTTCAGTTTTTAGTTTTGAGTTTTTAGTCTTTAGTTTTGAATATTCAGTTAGCTGAAGGGTCGTCCCCGACTTTAAGTCTGAATACAACTAAAAACTAAAAACTCAAAACTAAAAACTCAAAAGGCGCTCGACGGTCTGTGCGACCTGCCCGATGGTAAAAGGCCTCCGCAGAACTTGCCGCCCACTTGTGTTCATCGGCTAATTTCCTGTCTTCATAGACGCCGGTAAGCAGGATGACAGGCGCTCCGATATGGGCAAGGTCGTCCAGTTCCCGGCTTTGATATGCAAGGTTTTTGATTTCAAGAACGATTGCGGCAGGCTTTTCGACAATTTCCCGGTAGAGCATGACAACGGCGTGGAAGATGCTCTCAAAGCCTTCCACCTCGCAGCCGCGCTCGATCAAAACGGCCCGTAAGTTTGCCCTCTCCCAGTGATTGCCGTCGATAATCCAGATCAGAGGCTGTTTGGGGCTTGCCATAACGCGCCAAAAAAGGGCGGTGAAGCCGCCCTTTGAGATTCATTCCACGATCACCATACTTATAAAAAAATCCCTGGTAGACCAGCCTGTTTAATGCCCGCAGTGAGGGCAGCTCGGACCTTCATCCTCTTCGGACTTCTTGCCCTCGGCTTCCAATTCTTTGGAGAACTTGCGTACGATTTCAGAAATCTCCTTCAGCCTGTCGTCAGCTTTCCTGTAAACGGTGCCCTCCGGATAACTTCCATCCTCCTGGAGCTTGCCCGCATCCATTCCCGTAAGGATGCTCAGGCCTTCCTCAACCGTGGTGACAGGCCAGATGTGGAACTTGCCTTCGGCGACTGCATCTACTACTTCCTGCTCGAGCATCAGGTTGCGGATGTTCTTGTCCGGAATCATGACGCCCTGTTCGCCCGTGAGTCCTTTGGCTTTGCAGATGTCGAAAAAGCCCTTGATTTTGTAGTTTACGCCCCCGATCGGCTGAATCTCACCCCTCTGGCTGACCGATCCCGTTACAGCGATACCCTGTTTCAAGGGCACTCCACTGATTGCGCTGACAAGGACATAGTATTCCGTGCTCGATGCGCTGTCTCCATCAATCATTCCGTAGCTTTGCTCAAAGCACACCGAGGCCGAGAAGGCTATGGGCTTGTTTTGGGCAAACCGCTCCCTGAAAAGGCTGCTTAAAATCATCAGCCCCTTGGTATGCGTGGCGCCGCTCATTTTCGATTCACGGTCGATAGACACCATCCCCTCGCGCCCAACCGAAACGGTTGCCGTAATCCGGTTCGGCCTGCCAAAAACGTGATCACCGGTCATCAGCACCGCAAGACCGTTAACCTGACCGACCTTTTCACCCTCGGTTTCGACCCATATAATATCTTTTTCTATTATTTCCTTAACGCGCTCTTCGATAAGGTTGGAGCGATAGATACGTTTTTTGACCGCCTCCTCGACGTGCTTTCTCTGAATAACTTCGCTGCCCTCGAGGCCGGCAAAGTAATTGGATTCTCGAAGCAGGTCGGTGATGGTCCCGAGCTCGAGGGTGAGCTTATCCCTGTCCTCGGTAAGCTCCACACTGTATTCGAGCACACGGGCGACTCCTGATTTGTCCAGGTGCCTTACATGGTGGTCGTTGCAGTATCGGGCGATCATCCTCGAGCATTCGAAGACCGTGCCCGGCTTTCTGTCCATCTGGTCGCTCATGTGGGCCTTGACCTTAAATAGCTTCTGGAAGCGCTCGTCAAGGCTGTAGAGCAACTGGTAGATATAGGGGTCCCCGGTAAGGACGATCTTTAAATTAAGCGGAATGGGCTCGGGCCGGATCGTGCGTGTGCTGAAAATTCCGTAGAGCTCGCCCAGATCTTCGATCCTGATTTCTTTGTCACGCAGCGCCCTTTTTAGAGCTTCATAAGAGATAAACCATTTAAGCAGGTCGAGCGCCTTCATCACCAGATAGCCGCCGTTGGCCTTGTGGAGCGATCCGGGTTTTATCATTGTATGGTCTGTAAACAGCGCCCCAAACCAGGCCTGCCTCTCTATGGAGCCGAAAAGGTTAGGATAGGCCGGATTTGATTCGATGACAACCGGAGCGCCCTTGGTTTCCGAGTTATCGATGAGTACGTTAACATCGTACTTGCGCAGGTTCGCCTCCTTGGGAGGCACGGCAAACGGCGCTACGGGCTGCCCCGGCATCTGCTGCTGGGCTTCGGGCTTTTTCTTGAAATCGTCTATATTTTCGAGAATGTCCTCTTGAACCTCTTTCAGGTAGTCGAGCACCTGCTGGTCGTCCTGGTATTTTTCCTCGTAAGAATCCATCAACTGTCCAACCACGAACAGGGCAATCTCGTTGTCAAGCTTCGTGTGTTTTTCCTTGAATTCGTTTTCTGCCTCGCGAATTTTCTTGATGGTGTCCTTCATTCTCTCATGCAACTCATCGCTCTTGCTGCGCAGGTGTTGGCGTTCTTCCTCGCTCAGGTGCCGCAGGTCCTCCTGAGTCATCGGCTCGCCTTCTTTGTTGGAGGGAATGATGACCATGCCAACCTGCGAGAACTGAAGAATGAATCCCTGCTCGCGCGCCTCCTTGGAGAGTTCGTCGATATACTCCCGCCTTAGCTTCTCGAAGTCCTGGTGCACTTCGCCTTCTTTGGCTCGGTAGTCGTCGCTGTCGAAAACCTCGGGGATTTTCGCCTGCAGCGTGTCTATGAAATCATTCATGTCTTTCTTGAGCAATTTTCCGGTGCCGGCGGAGATTTTGAGGCCCTTGGGCTTGTCCTGCTCCTTGAAATTGAAAACATAGCACCAGTCGGGCGGCGTTGGTTCCTGCCTGGCCTGATCTTCGATGAAGGTCCTGGCTGTGTAGGTGAGGCCCGCTTTCGCCGGCCCCGCTATAAAGATGTTATACCCCGACTCCTTCATCCCCATCCCGAATTGGATGGCGTCAATCGCGCGCTCCTGTCCCACAACCCTGTCTGCCACATCCTCCAGGGAAGCGGTAGTATCAAACTCAAGCAGGTCGTCTTCGAAATGCGCCCGCAATTCATGTGCGGGAAGTCCCTGGGCTATCTCAGGCATAAGCTTGGCTCCTCTGTATCATCTCAGGTCGATCGATTCGGCAGGGGATATCTGCTTTCGATCGGATAGCGTTTTGTGATCCTAATTGGATACTCGATTCCCACCTCCGATTTTCAATCTCTGAGAACATGGATACCTATCACTCATCGATGTTTTCTTCGAGAGGTAAGTCACCTTGGTCCATCATCTCCAGCTTGGCTCGTTTCTTGTGGCTCGAGGCCGCTGTCTGTAAAACGGTGCGGATTGCGTTTATCGTGTTTCCACTTTTCCCTATAATCTTGCCGATGTCGTCAGGTGATATTTTAAGCTCGATAAGCACCGTGTCATCCTCCTCACGTTCCACGATCTCCACTTTTTCCGGATGATCGACAAGCGATTTTACAAGATATTCCGCCAGGTCTTTGAGCGCCACATTATCCTCCGGTAATCCGGTCCCGTCCGAGCTTCTCCTGGACTGACCGAATTTTCTGTTCCGTGCTGCCTTTCCTGTCCCGCCGGTCGTCAATCCTGATCTGGGTCAGGACCCGCATCGCACCGGCATCAAAACAACTCTCATGCATCCGCCGTATGGCTTTAAGAATGTCGTCCAAATCGCCTGAGATAATTGTGCCCATTGCGGTCAGCTCATATTTGAGGGCGGTCTTTTCAAGCACCTTTATCGCCCCTGCCACATAAGAACTCAGGCTCGTGCTTTCAATACCGATTGGAACAATGCTCAGCTCCACGATTGCCATGCGTGCCGCCTTAACGAACAGATCCGCTCGTTGGACTGTTTACAAACTCGTTAAATGAGGCCATTGCGGCCAATCCCGCCAAAGTCTCGTACATGTGCTCAACTGTATGTGGTTCCAGGGTCAACACAGGCGAAATCTTCTTTTCGCCCAGAAAATAAAAAAGATAATCAAAATCGATCGTACCCGACCCTACAGGAAAATGTGTGTCAAAGGAGCCATCATTATCATGAAGGTGAACTTCCTTCAAGTACGGCCAGGTCGCATGGAGCCATGTGTCCAGGGTTGTCCGGGAAAACGAGTGCTGGTGCCCAATGTCCAGGCAAAAACCAAACCATGGCGATTTTATCCCCTCCAATAACTCCAGGTGCAGCTCCGGGTCTTCCTCCCAGACATTCTCCAAAACCAGCGGCATCCCAAGGATTTCCGCCCGCCGGACAAACGGCGCCCATGTGGAAAGACTGTTCTCAATCCACGCTCGGCGATGCCCCCGATGATGCCTGGGATCGAAACCGGTATGGCAGACGACCTGTTCAGGCCGGATTTTCTCCGCCAGGTCAAACAGGCTGCCCAGTCTCGACACGGTGACTCTTCTTACCCCGGGATCAATGCTTCCGGAACACAGGTCCCAAAAAGGCCCATGAAAGGTGATTCGGGACCCTTTTTCACGCATTCGCCCAGTGGCGGCGCACACAGCGCCGGCCGAAGAGCTTTCCAGATCGTCGGCGCCAAACCCGATCTCGATATTTATGCCGTTTTCGACAACCAGATCACTATATCGTCCCATATAGCGCCAAGGCATGTTGATAAACACCTGCCCAAGCACCGCCCGCATTGCGGGGCTGATTTCATGACCCCGCATGGATTCAGACACCGGTCTGGTTAAACTCGACATCATAAACGCTCATGTCAATACAAAAAGCCCCAATTTAGCGCGATTATACATTTCAATTCCTAACTTCTTTAATATAACATACTGCTTCATCCAAACCTGCCGATGGGTGCTGCAAACAAGCCGCAACCGGCACCTATAGGAGCAAGAAGACAATAAGTCAAATGCTTAGTTTTAGTTTCCCTTCGGAAAACCCTGTTTTGGAGAGGAGATTATGAAGGAATCAGTGCAACTGGTGGCCTTTATGCTGGACGAGCAGCGCTATGGCTTGAGACTGTCGGTTGTTGAAAGGGTCGTTCGGGCCGTGGAAGTGATATCCTTGCCTTCTGCGCCGGACATCGTGATGGGGGTGATAAACCTGGCGGGCCAGGTTGTTCCGGTTGTGAACATCCGAAGGCGTTTCCGCTTGCCGGAAAAAGAACTAAGTTTGGACGATCGGCTCATCATTGCAAAAACGGCCAGGCTAACGGTGGCCCTTCTCGTCGATTCCGCATCGTCACTGGTGGAGGTTTCGACGAGTGATGTCATCCACGCATCGAATATCCTGCCCCGGATCGATTATATAGACGGTGTGGCAACGCTTGAAGATGGAATGCTTCTCATTCATGACCTCGACAAATTTCTCTCTTTGGAAGAGGAACGAGCGCTCGATGCAGCCATGACTCAGGATTGAACTCTTTTGTAGAATAAAGAGTGTAAAATTGACAAGAGACATTCCTGAAAGACACCTCTCACGGCTTAGCGCTTTCATTGCCGCCAGGATGGGCCTGCATTTTCCAAAAGAGCGCTGGCGTGACTTGGAACGGGGGGTCAATGCTGCATCACGCGAGTTGGAAATCGAAGATGGCAAATCATGCATCGAATGGCTCCTGTCTTCATTGCCGACAAGAAGTCAAATCGAAATCCTGGCCAACCATCTAACGGTCGGAGAAACCTATTTCTTTCGGGACAAGGAGTTATTTAAGACTCTTGAAAAACTGATACTCTCTAAATTGATCGAGTCCCGCCGCAGGAACGGAAGGCATCTCAGGGTCTGGAGCGCCGGATGTTCCACGGGAGAAGAACCTTACTCGGTTGCCATCCTCCTCAGCAAAATGATTCCCGACCTCCGGGATTGGAATATCACGATCCTGGCAACCGACATCAGTCCTCTCGCCTTGCAAAAGGCTGCCGGCGCTGTATATGGGCATTGGTCTTTTCGTGATATACAGCCGGAGATCCAAAAAAGGTTTTTCACTCAAAGGGAGGACGGCCACTTTGAAGTCCTCCCCCGGATCAGGGATATGGTAACCTTTTCGTACCTGAACCTGGTCGAGGATACCTATCCGTCGCTCTTTAATAATACAAACGCCATGGACATTATTTTTTGCCGTAATGTACTCATGTACTTTGTCCCGGAGCTTGCGAGGAAAGTGGCCCGGAATTTTCACCTCTCTTTGGTGCATGGCGGCCTTTTGATTGTGAGTCCCACCGAGGCATCCATCTCCATCTTCTCGCAATTCACCACGGTGAGAGCCCCCGGCACGATTCTTTACAAAAAAGAGGGGCAACCGCCAGCGAGCGATTTCTCCTGCAGATCGCTTACAGGACCGAGTGTCTCATTTAAACCGGCTGCCGGGTTTGTTCCAAATCGTGCGCCCACCCCAGTGCCGGAGGTCCCCAATCCACAAATCAGTTCGCGACCCCAACCCCTTGACGCACTGCTGGAAATGCGAATCTCTAAACCTGGAACTCAAATCCGGCAGGACCTCCAGCAGGAGGCATTAGCCCTTTATGATGCAGGCTGCTACCCGGAAGCGGTGGAAAAAACTGAGACTCTGCTCTCTCAAAATCCATCCGATGTAAAGGGCTTGGCGCTTCTGGCGCGCATCTATGCAAATTGGGGCAAACTGGGCCAGGCATTGAAATGGTGTGAAAAAGCCATCATCGCCGAAAAGCTTAATGCCGGTTGCCATTATCTAATGGCAACCATCCTTCAGGAATTGGGGCGAACCGAAGATGCCGTCACCTCGCTCAAAAGAACGCTTTATCTGGACCCGAAATTCATTCTGGCGTATGTAGCTTTGGGAAATATCAGCAAAAAGTGCGGCAAGAGCAAAGAATCAGAGAAGCACTTTGATAATGCCCTCTTGCTTTTGAATTCCAGGCGGCCGGAAGAGATCTTGCCCGAGTCGGAGGGACTAACCGCTGAGAGATTGGTGGAGATTATCCGGGCAATGCGGCGGGCCGAGATCGGGAGGTGATTTGATGAGTGATGGGCATATCGATTGGAGGGCAATTAATCGTCGCCTCGAAGCAATAAATGCTGCGATAGAGCGGGGCTTTTCACCAAGTCCCGAGGAAAGGAAAAGAATTCTTAAGGCAAGAGCCGATCTGCTGGCTCGGCCACATGGAGCGGTACAGGTTGGAGAGGTTATTGAAATAGTGGAGTTCATGCTTGCCGATGAACGCTATGGGATCGAGTCCGGATATGTCCGCGAGGTCTATCCGCTTAAAGACTATACGCCGCTTCCCTGTACGCCTCCGTTCGTCCTCGGACTGCTGAACGTGCGCGGGCGGATAATCTCCGTAATCGATATCAAGAAGTTTTTCGACATGCCTCGAAAAAGGATTAGCGATCTCAATAAGGTTATCATTATCCATGACTACAACATGGAATTTGGTATTCTTGCCGACTCCATACTCGGTGTTGGAGACATTGCGCTGAGAGACATCCAGCCCCCGCTTCCCACCCTCACGGGCATCCGTGCGGAATATCTCAGGGGCGTTACAGCGGAGCGAACGGTGATTTTAGACGCGAGAAAGCTTTTGACGGATAAGAAAATTATCGTCCACGAAGAAGCGTGAGATCATAGGGAGGATTACAGATGAACTGGTTTGGCGCCGGACGCGAAAAACTGGCCGAAGAGTTGCGAAAAGCATCCACATATACCCGCAGCCTGATCGAGGCAAGCCTCGACCCGCTCGTAACGATCAGCCCGGAAGGAAAGATTACCGACGTCAACGAAGCAACCATTAAGGTTACCGGTGTCGGGCGAGAGGAGCTCATCGGCACGGACTTCTCGAGCTACTTCACAGAACCTGCAAAGGCAAATGAGGGATATCGCCAGGTATTCGAAAGAGGATTTGTTACCGACTATCCGCTTACGATCAGGCATTCCAGCGGCAAACTGACCCATGTCCTGTACAACGCCTCCGTGTACAAGGACGTTGCTGGCAAAATCCTTGGTGTTTTTGCGGCTGCCCGCGATATCAGCGAGCAGAGGCAGGCATCCCAGTACGCCCGCAGCCTGATAGAGGCAAGCCTCGACCCGCTGGTGACGATCAGCCCGGAAGGAAAGATTACCGACGTCAACGAGGCAACCATTAAGGTTACCGGTGTCGGGCGCGAGAAGCTCATAGGCACGGACTTTTCGAACTACTTTACCGAACCCGAACTGGCGCGCGAGGGATACCGCCAGGTATTCGAAAAAGCCTTTGTTACCGACTATCCACTCACGATCAGGCATTCCAGCGGCAAACTGACCCACGTCCTTTACAACGCCTCCGTGTACAGGGACGTGGATGGAAGAGTCCTGGGCGTTTTGGCCGCCGCGCGCGACACCACGGAGCGCAAGAGGATGGAAGAGGAGTTGCGCGCCGCTTCGCTCTACACTCGAAGCCTTATCGAGGCCAGCCTCGACCCGCTTGTGACCATCAGTCCCGATGGAAAAATAACCGACGTGAACAAGGCCACGGAGTTGGTTACCGGTTTTTCCAGCGAACGTTTGATCGGAAGCGATTTTTCAGACTATTTTACCGAGCCGGCAAAGGCGAGAGAAGGCTACCAAAAGGTAATTTCTCAAGGGTTTGTCAAGGATTATCCCCTCACCATCCGCCACACCTCGGGGCGCTTGACGGATGTGCTTTACAATGCCGCAGTATACATGAGCGGATCCGGCAAAATGCAGGGCGTCTTCGCCGCAGCCCGGGACATCACCGAGCGCAAGCAGGCTGAGGAGAATCTGCGGACTATTAACCTGCAGGTACAGGAGGCGGCAAATGTCCTTGTATCCTCAGTCGGTGAAATCCTGACAATAACCACTCAGTTGGCTGCCGTCTCAACCGAAACGGCCACGTCGGTAACCGAAACTACTTCGACCGTGGAAGAAGTCAAGCAGACGGCCCAGTTGTCTTCCGAAAGATCGATGAGTGTTTCCGAGAGTGCACAGAGGGCGGTTGTGGTGGCGCAGCAGGGCAGTGCCGCCGTCACAAAAACGGTCGAGGGAATCAACCATATGAAGGGGTTGATGGAATCGGTCGCCGAGAGCATTATCAGATTGAGCGAGCAGACCCAGGCAATAGGGGAGATCATCACTGCGGTCAGCGACCTGGCGCAGCAGTCCAATCTGCTTGCGGTAAACGCCGCAATCGAGGCGTCGAAAGCCGGAGAGCATGGGAAAGGATTTTCGGTGGTTGCCCAGGAAATCAAGAGCCTGGCGGACCAGTCGAAACAGGCAACCGAGCAGGTACGGGCTATTCTCGGAGATATTCAGAAGGCAACCGGCGCATCGGTGATGGCTGCCGAACAGGTGAGTAAGGCGGTGGATGGGGGTGTGAAGCAGGCAGCCGAATCTGGAGAGTCCATTAAAAAACTGGCGGAAAGCATTGCGGAATCCGCGCAGGCGGCTACCCAGATTGCTGCGTCCAGCCAGCAGCAGTTTGTAGGCATGGACCAGATTGCGCTGGCGATGGAAAATGTCAAGCAGGCTTCCCAGCAGAGCGTGTCCGCCACGAAACAGGCTGAACAGGCCGCGCAGAACTTGCACGCACTCGGGCAGAAGCTCAAGGAAATGGTGGGTAAGTACAAAGTATGATTACTTCAGGTGTAAGCAGCGTTCAAGATGGTGCTAATGTTAGCGATGATCAACGCAACTTGGTATAAGAGCGCGCAATTCTTAGCATGCAATCTCAAATATCACGTAAGTGAGGGATAAAGATGGATCGGAAGGATGAGGACCTTCTGAAAAAACTCCTTCCCATGTTTAAAATAGAGGCTCAGGACCATCTCAGGGTCATCTCCTCCGGTCTAATCCGGATCGAGAAAAGTGAACCCGAAAACCAGGCTGAAATAATAGAGACCATATACAGGGAGTCGCACAGCCTGAAGGGAGCGGCTCGATCGGTGAATCGCTCCGACATTGTGGCGATTTGCCAGTCAATGGAGAACGTTTTTTCCGCATGGAAACGCGAAGAGATTGCTCCTTCTCCCCGGATTTTGGATCTGCTTCACCAGACAGTGGACCGCGCCTCAGACCTCATCACCGAACTGGAAATTTCACACGCTGGGAAATCCGGGGTCGGGGAAATAATCCGCAAACTGGAAGAGGCTGCACTTCAAAAACACAACGTCTCAGGCAGAGAAGATAGAACGGATTTACGATCCGATTCGCGCGCCGGAGAACATGAAGAGGGAGAGGAAAAGACACCTGGAGTTGATTCTATTCCGAAAACCAGCACCTTCATTCCCGAGACTCCCCCGGTGATCGTACCCGCCCCTTTATCCACGGGGACAATAAGGATTTCGACGGCAAAGCTCGATGCGCTTCTCCTCCAGGCTGAAGAGATGCTTTCGGTTAAACTCGCCGCCGGCCAGCGTGCCCTTGAGCTAAAAGAGTTGAAGAACTCTCTTGCGCAGTGGAAAAAGGAAATGGGGAAAAAGAAATCGTTCAAAACAACCCATGGGCGGCAAACTCCAGGAGAAGCGAGAGATAAAGGTGAGGCCGGCTCTTTCCTGACCTCCTTCGAAGGCGGGTTGACGAAGCTGATAAAGGCCGCTGAGTACGATCAGCGATCGATTGCCGTCATGGTTGATGCTCTGCTCGACGATATGAAGAAAACGCTGATGCTCCCTTTTTCTTCGTTTCTCGAGAGTTTCCCCAGGTTCGTGCGCGACCTCTCGCGTGATGCCGGCAAAGAAGTGGAATTGAATATAGAGGGAGGCGAGATCGAAATAGACCGGCGCGTATTGGATGAAATGAAAGTCCCGCTCATTCACCTGGTGCGAAACTGCATTGACCACGGCATTGAAATGCCGGCGGATCGAAAGAAAAAGAACAAGGCCGCCCGAGGGAATATAAAGATTTCCGTCTCTTCCAGGGACGGCAGCATTGAGATTGCGGTATGCGACGATGGAGCTGGAATTGACGCGCTGAAAGTAAGCTCGGCGGCTCAAAAGTGCGGGGTCATATCGCGCGAAGAAGCCTCCAGGTTGGGAGCATACGAGACCCTGTTTTTGGTTTTCCGATCCGGGGTCACCACCAGTCCCATCATTACGGACATTTCGGGCAGAGGGCTTGGGCTTGCCATCGTTAGGGAGAAAGTTGAAAAACTGAACGGCGCTATCTCAATTGATACCCAACCGGACATCGGGACAAGCTTCAGAATGGTGGTTCCTCTGACTCTCGCCACATTTCGCGGCGTCCTCGTCCGTGTGGCTGGACATCTATTTGTCCTTCCATCCGCGAATGTCGAGAGGGTGGCCAGAGTTAGGAAAGACGAAATACAAACCGTGGAGAACCGCGAAACTCTCTCTTTAGACGGTCATGCCGTCTCGCTCGTCAGACTCGGGGCCGTACTCGAGTTTGAAACAACCCCCGGTCGGGTATATGGCGATGGTCCTTATGTGCAAATCGCGGTGCTCGGTTCGGCCGGAAAACGGATGGCTTTTCTCGTCGATGAAGTCCTTCAGGAACAAGAAATCCTGGTAAAAAATCTGGGGCCCCAGCTTTCGCGAGTCCGAAACATTGCTGGCGCCACTCTCCTGGGAACCGGCAAAGTGGCGCCCATTATAAATGTCCACGATCTTATGATCTCTGCCGTAAAAGTTGCCCCAACTCCCGCAGAAACAATCGTTGGAGGACCTCAAAAAAGGTTATCTGTTCTGGTCGTTGAGGATTCCATCACGGCAAGAACTCTGCTCAAAACAATACTGGAATCCGCGGGATACGAGGTCGCAACTGCTGTTGACGGTATCGATGCGTTTACCGCATTGAAGACCTCTGAATTCAATCTCGTGGTATCCGATGTCGAGATGCCCAGAATGAACGGGTTTGACCTTACCGCAAAGATAAGGACCGACAAGAGGCTTTCCGATTTGCCGGTCGTACTGGTAACCGCACTCGAATCACGCGAAGACAGGGAGCGCGGAGTTGATGTAGGGGCGAACGCATATGTGGTGAAGAGCAGTTTCGAACAGAGCAATTTGCTGGAAGTTATTCGGAGACTCATATGAGTATCAGGGTCCTCGTCGTGGAAGATTCACCAGTCGTTCGCGAATTCCTTCACTATATTCTCAACTCCGATCCCGCGATACGGGTGATAGGAACTGCGCGTAACGGAACGGAAGCGTTGCAGTTGGCAGAGAAGCTAAAGCCCGATGTAATCACGATGGACATCAGCATGCCGGGGATGGATGGCTATGAGGCGACACGCAGGATCATGGAGACTCATCCGGTCCCTATAGTCATTGTGAGTGTGAGTGTAGATCCAAAGCAAGTTGCAACGACGTTCCGCGCCCTTGAGGCGGGCGCGCTGGCGGCTGCCCGCAAGCCCATGGGCATCGGCCATCCGGAATACGAGCAAACGGCAAATGCGCTTATCCAGACGGTGAAGCTGATGTCCGAAGTGAAGGTGGTGAAGCGCTGGCCGATGCAGCGCAAAGGGGGTCCCCCTCCCACTCAATCCGGTATCGCCGGCGGGTGTGATTTAGGCTCAAAAGATACCGGGATCATCGCAATAGGTGCATCAACCGGAGGTCCCCCTGTCCTGCAAACCATCCTCTCGGCGCTGCCAAAGGATTTCCCCGCGCCGGTCCTTGTCGTTCAGCACATCTCTCCAGGCTTTATACAAGGGTTTGCGGACTCGCTTGCGCGCTATTGCAAACTACCGGTGCGAATCCCCTTCAGCGGTGAAAGTTTGCAGCCCGCAAACGTCTATCTTGCACCCGACGGCGTGCATATGGGAGTCGGTGCGGGAGGCCGCGTCGTCCTGACCGGCGGACCGCCGGAAAACGGCATGCGTCCGTCAATTTCTTACCTGTTCCGGTCCGTAGCCGCCGCATTCGCTGCAAAATCAGTCGGTGTGCTCCTGACCGGCATGGGAAGAGACGGCGCCGAAGGGCTTAAGTCGATGAGGGAAAAAGGGGCAATCACTATTGCGCAGGATGAGGCGAGTTGTGTGGTTTTCGGCATGCCCGCCGAGGCTATCCAGCTTTGTGCAGCGACCCATGTGCTCTCACCGGAGGGAATAGCCGCAGCTTTGGCTCAAATTTCCAAGCGGTGAGCAGTGGTCACTGCATTTGGAGTTTAATCAATGTATTCTGAAGAAAACATCACGGTGGACGGGCCCGAGATACTCATCGTAGAAGACAGTCCCACCCAAGCCATGGAATTGGAGTTTATCCTGAAGCTAAACGGCTACCGCACCTCGGTTGTCGGAAACGGCAGGGAAGCCCTTGCATGGCTCAGCCGCAAGATGCCCGCCATGGTCATCAGCGACATCGTTATGCCCGAACTCGATGGCTTTGAGCTATGTCGAGCCATACGGAAAGGCGAGAAGCATAAGAATGTTCCGGTCATTCTTCTCAGCTTCCTCTCCGATGCGGCTGATGTATTGAGAGGTCTGGAGAGTGGGGCGAGCAATTTCATCATCAAACCCTATAGCCCCGACCACCTCATTTCCTGCATTCAGGAAAAGCTTTCAAGGTGCGCCGCAGAGGAAGATTGGCCACTGCGGTCCGTAACAGTCGAGTACGCAGGAAATGAGTACACGATCAGTTCGGGCGTTAGACAAGTTCTCGACATCCTGGTTTCGACCTACGGGACTGCAGTCCGCAAGAACGAAGAACTAATCAGGGCCGAGACCGAGCTTCAGATGTTGAACGAAGACCTCGAGCACAAGGTCAGACAGAGGACTGCCGCGCTTACTGCGGAAATCGCGGAGAGACGTCGAGTGGAGGAGGAGCTTCGCAAAAAGAGCGAAAAGCTGATAGCCTATTCGGCCAGGTTGGAGCAAAGCAACAGGGACCTCCAGGACTTCGCCTTTATTGCTTCTCACGATCTGCAGGAACCAGTTCGAAAAATACAGACATTCGCCGATCGTATAATGGCTCAGTATACTGAATTATTGGATGAGAAGGGACGCGATTATCTGGATAGAGTTCGCCGGTCCGCCCGGAGAATGCAGGAACTGATATTGTCTCTCCTTAAATATTCGCGGCTTACTTCAAGTTCTGAACATTTTTTCCCCCAGGTCGATTTGACACAGTCGGTGAAAGAAGCCTTGTCGGACTTAAAGGTGCTTCTCGAAGATTCGGGCGCACAGATCGAGATCGGAACTCTTCCCACGGTTGAGGCCGATCCCGTTCAGATGCGACAGCTCTTCCAGAACCTTTTGGGAAATGCCTTGAAGTACAGGGGAGAGAAAACACCTGTTATCAGGGTCTACGTTGAACCCGGCGAGTGTGAGGGGTTCCATGAAATCCGGGTGGAGGATAATGGAATAGGTTTTGACCAATGTTACCTCGACAATATCTTCAAACCCTTCCAGAGGCTCCATGGGAAAGGCGCGCCTTACGAGGGCACCGGTATGGGCCTCGCTATTTGCAGAAAAATAGTCGAGCGCCACGGAGGGAGCATCACGGCACGCAGCAAGATACAGAGCGGGGCAGTATTCATGGTGAGGCTGCCGGAGAAACAGTCATAACCGGAGATCACGACTTGGGAGACCATCAGGGACCGGTAGTCTTGATGGCCTACAGCGCGGGACGAATGAAATGGAATCGATATCGAGCGGCTTTGTTGAAGCCTTTCGACTCCTGGTAACTCTTGACCCGGAGGTCCTGGGAATTTCGTCCAGGACGCTTCAGGTTTCAGGGATAGCAACTTTCATCAGCGTTCTCATAGGCTTTCCCATGGGCACAGCGCTTGCTCTTACCCGATTTTTCGGCCGGGGACTGCTGGTAAGCGTGGTAAACTTCGGCATGGGACTTCCGCCCGTGGTCGTGGGATTTGTTACCTGGCTGCTCCTGATGCGTTACGGCCCCCTGGGAGCTTTGGGCCTTCTATACTCGCCGACGGCCATGATAATCGCACAGGCGGTAATCGCGTCTCCAATTGTGACCGGATTCACCCTGGCGGCAGTGCAGTCCATAGATCCGAAGCTGCGCCTCCAGATACTGTCTCTTGGAACCACCCGCCTGCAATATCTTTTGCTGCTGCTTTGGGAGTCCAGGCCCGGTATTTTGGCTGCAATCATTGCAGGATTTGGACGCGTTCTGGGCGAGGTGGGCGCATCGATGATGGTGGGCGGCAATATTCGCGGATATACCAGAGTGCTAACCACGGCGACCGTGCTCGAAGTCTCGGCGGGGAAATTCGAACTGGCGGCCGGATTGAGCATCATCCTGCTATTGCTCTCCTTTTTCATAATGGCTGCGCTAAGTTACCTGCAGCAGCGCGGAACCCGGCCCTGAACGGCGGCCAACTTCAAGTCAGGACAAGAAGATGAAGCAGTACGTAATTGACCAGTTAAGGGAATACGACTACGAGAAGATCCTCGAATTCCTGAAGAACAATGCTGATGCATCGGAACTTGGGGACATTTTCTGGGTTACGCTTCCTGTAGAACTCTACTCGGATATCCAAAGGGAGCATAAGCAATGCCATCCCTTCTGCTTTGCCGTAAACCTGTCGTTCAGCCAGGTAGATTTCGAACTGCTGACCCGCAGCCGCCGGATTCTGCGGTGCGCTTGCATTAGCTACGCCCACGGCAAGCAGAGGGATTATATCATGGACTACGCCGACCGGATGCTGGAGGAGCTGAATATAAGGATCTAGGCCTTCACTGTTGATACATTGGCGCTTTCAGATTTCTGATATTTTGCGCGTAATCACCCCTGAAAACCGCCGAACCGGCGACGAAAACATCAACGCCCGCTTCCGCAAGTTTCCCGGCATTTTCAGGGTTTACTCCTCCGTCAACCTGGAGCAGTGTCGAAAGCCCCGCATCATCTATCAGCCTGCGGCATTGCCGGATTTTGGGCAGAACGTTCGGGATGAACGCCTGTCCGCCGAATCCGGGATTAACAGTCATAAGCAAAACCATATCGACATCCGGCAGAACCAGATCGATCATGCAGAGCGGAGTCGCCGGATTAATCGCAACGGCAGCCTTTACCCCAAGCTCCTTTATTCTCTGGATCACCCTGTGAAGATGAACACAGGCTTCGGCATGGACTCCCAGCCAATTGGCGCCCGCTTTGACGAAATCTTCCAGATAGCGGCCAGGTTTTTCTATCATCAGGTGAACGTCCAAAGGGAGGCGTGTCACCTCGCTCAACGCTTTTACCATATTGGGCCCGATAGTTATGTTGGGCACGAAATGGCCGTCCATGACATCGACATGTATCCAGTCGGCCCCTGCGGCTTCGACAGCTTCGACCTCTTCTGCAAGCCTGCCGAAGTTGGCAGACAGAATGGACGCGGAGAGCAGTTTTTCCATTTGTTTTCCTTCAGTTTTGATTCGTATTGACCAATACTGCAACCTTAAAATTTGACCACTCGTCAGTCAAGGTTTGTTTTCTGCCCTGGCGGGCGGCTGGGCCGCAGTCGGAGTTGCCGCTGCCTTCGCCGGCGGCCGCAAAACCCGATCACGGATCTCGAGGCTCCGCAATCTATCGTGCTCCCACCACCGGGTAACATCAACCAATTTAATTTGGTTCATCCGGCAAATGAGTACCTATGGTCTGGATTTTCCTGCCCCAAAGGGGCTTAATAAGTCAGCCCGGGGTCAGTCCCGCGCCTCGCGGGACGCCACCCTGGGTATGGATGTACACAAACCGGTTTTACCCTGAAGGGGTTACATAAAATCTGCCATAGTCACGACTGTCCAGCTAATCCCAAACATGGGCGTCATCAAAATCCGGACCATGTTTGCGCAAAAAAAGGCGATACTCCTCCTGAAATGACATCTTTTTGTGGTGATCCATTTGACCGGAAATGTATTCTCGGACCTCGGTTATTCTGGAGAAGCTCACAGAAAAAGCCCCATAACCGTTTTGCCACTGAAATAATTTCAGGGCACGGCCCTTGGTTTTTATCCATTTAGATGAATTCCGTTTTGCTTCGCCGATAACTTTGGCAACCGTGGCGGACCTTGAGAGAGCGCTAAGGATGTGGACGTGATCAGCCGTTCCGCCAACAATCTGCGCGGGGGATTCGTATGCCTTCATAGTGGAGGCAAGATAGGCGTGCATTTCCTTGCGGCATTCAGCGTCAACCAGGAAAGGCATCCGATTCTTGGTTGAAAAGATTACATGAATGTGGACCTGCGCCAGAGATTGAGGCATTCCCCCGGAAATCCTTATTTTTATGTAACCCCTTCCGGGTAAGGACGGGTTTGGTTTTGTCCACCCTACCCAGGGTGGCGCTCCGCTTACCCTGGGCTATTATATGCAGCCCCTTCGGGGCAGAGCCCTTTCAGGGCAACCGAATCTCTAAAAACCCCAGAGGCCGAATTAACAACGGGCAGGCCGTTTCACGGGGCAGACGGCATCACAGTTCTAAGGACCTTCTCTAAAGCAGCAATGCCTATCGGCGCCTCACCGCTCAAATGGACCCTCAAGACTCTGCGCCGGTGTTTGCGCAGTGCTTCGAAATCACCCAGGGCCTGGGCACGCATCAACATTCCGAAGGTATATGGCTGACCGGGAATCCCGGCGTCCTCAGCAATGTCCGAGGTAAGCAGAAGAAAAAACCCCTTGTTCGTTCCCCCTTTGTGAAGCTGGCCGGTCGAGTGCAGGTAACGCGGACCGTAGCCCACTGTCGTGGCGATTAGCATCCTGTCCATCACAAGCATGCGAATCCGCCGCAGTCCTCTCTCGTTAGTTTCATTTTCGCTCAGGTAGGCGAGAATGCCCAGGTAACCATCCCTGGCAGCCCCCTCGAAAAACAAGGCCAAGGCCTGCGGGACGCTGGAAGCTCCACCGCCAGGGTAAAGCCGCAACGGACCGTGCGACATTTCCATCCCGGCCTCGGGCACCCTGCCCTCCTTCCTGACCTCATGGAGAATTCTAGCTGTAAATTCCTTGGTCTCCTGCACGTTCGGTTGATCGAACGGATTTATACGGAGCAAAGCCCCAGCAGTCGCGGTGGCAATCTCCCAAAGGAAAAACTGCTCTCCGAGATCGAGCCGGTCGCGCATAAAAACTGTGATGACCGGGTGGCCGGCTTTTCGCAGAGAATCGGCTTTGGCCTCAAGGGCCTCGTCGGGTTCGTTTCTTATTCTGAATTCAACAAACAGCCGGTCTTCTCCGTAGTTCTGCCGGTTTTCAACCGGATCGCCCGATATCGGAATGACTCCCGTCCCATCCTTTCCCGTACTTTCGGCAATAAGCTGTTCCAGCCACATTGCAAAGGAGGAAATCGGCTCAGGCAGAAGAAAGGTCAGCTTGTCCCTGCCCCCTTCCGCAAGGACGCCGATAGCCACCCCGAGCGCTGCTCCCGGATTTTGGGAAAGGGGCTTCCGAATCCGGCATTCATCCATCATCTTTGAGGCCCTGAGGAGCAACTCATTTAAATCAATGCCCATCAGCGAGGCCGGCGCCAACCCAAAAAAGGAAAGCGCCGAATAGCGACCGCCGATATCCGGATCATTGAGCAAAACTATGCGGTAGGAGCGCTCGGCGGCCAATCTCTCGAGCATGGAGCCAGGGTCTGTTATCACCCCGAAGCTTTCGCCGGCGAGGTTTGCCTTTATGCTTTTGACTCTTTCAAAAAAATACTCGCCGAAAGAACGGCTCTCGACGGTGGCACCGGACTTGCTGGCCTCGATGAAAAAAGTGTTGGCAAGAGGAAGGCCCCGCTCAAGCCGAATGACAGTGGCCGGATCGGTAGTGTCGAGCACCGTCAGCGGCAAGCCGGGAGCATGCCTGCCGAAAGTTTCTCTAAAAACCAGCGGCGCAAGGCTGCTTCCTCCCATGCCCATAAGCAGCACATGGCGAAAGCCCGTTTTGTTCAGTTCGGCGGCAAATTCAGTAAGATCGGGCACAGCTTGCTTTATCTTCACGGGAGAATCCAGCCAGCCCATCGAGTTTGCTATTATTTTCTGCTGGTCCGGTTCCATTTTCCAAAGCCCGGGGTCCTTTTGCCAGAGCCGGGCGCAAAAATGAGCCTCCTCGAGGTTTTTCAGCCTTTCGATTACCGCCTGTTCGAACCCGGTCAGATCAAAATCCATTGCCGCCAGCTTCACACAAAACCTCCTGAAGTCCCTGAATAACTGCAGGTTCTACGCAATTGCCGAGAAGGTCCTCATCGCGAGCGCGGCAGCCCCGATGATCCCGGCTTCATTTCCCAGTTTTGAAGCACGGATGGCAAGGCGGCCGGTTGCCGCGCTCAATGCGCGGCGGCGCACCCCCTTGTCTATGCGCGAAACCATCTCCGGCATGCCTTCTATAATGCCGCCGCCCAATATTATCTGACAGGGGTTAAGCACGTTTACCAGGGCAGCGGCGCCAGCGGCCAGAGCGTCCGTAACCTCGTCAATTATCTCCACCGCAAGCGCGTCTCCGGCGTAAAAGGCCTGCACCACTGTTTTTGCCGAGATGTCCTCGACTTTGCCTCCCGCCATCTTCAAAATTATGCTGCCCAAGACCGGGTCGGCCTTCACACTCTCATGCGCTCTGCGAGCTACGGCCCATCCGCCGGCCAGTGCTTCCATGCATCCCCTGTTGCCGCAATGGCAAAGCGGACCTCGAAGGTCCACCGTCATATGCCCGATCTCCCCCGCTGTGTTGCTGCACCCTTCAAGCACCCTGCCTCCGCAGACGATGCCTCCGCCGATTCCCGTCCCGATAAAGATACAGACCAGATCCTCGGCCCCCAGACCGGCCCCGAAAAGCCATTCGCCCCACAGAGCCGCCCGAACGTCGTTGGTTACTACTACGGGTATTGCGCATGCCTTTTGTACTTCCGCCTGAAGCGCCACGTTATGCCAGTCCAGGTTGGGCGCGAATACGACAGCCCCGGTCCATGGGTCCACCTGCCCTGCGACACCGATGCCGATTCCGGACATTGAAACCCCGGACGCGTCCTTGAGCTGCTCAACCCCCCTGACTACCTGATTTAACACCGCGCTGTAGCCGCCCTGCCTTTCAGTGTCATAGCGAAGCGACTCCAGCAACCGTCCTTCCTCATCGACTGTGCCAAAAGCTATCTTGCTGCCCCCCAGATCGATCCCTATAGCACAATTTACTATATTCATAAGCGCCCGCCCCCCTTATGAGCATTCACCACCCGTCAACGGATCGTAGCATAGCCCCTTGTGGGCGTTTACCAGGGCACACCCGTAAATGAATCAGGCTTTCCGGATTTTTTCCGGCAAAACCCGAACAGAGAAACCTTTCATCTTTCGCCAATCCAGCCAATGGTGGCGCGGAATGACCAATGTCCCTTCGGCCGCGCGATCCGACACCGAAACCACGATCTCCAGGGTCCCACTGTCGAGTTCAACAGATACCCTGTCACCGTCGGAAAGTCCCGCCCGCTCCGCATCTTTTGAGTGCATCGACATATATGGTTCAGTAATGGCGGCGTCAAGCGAATCCGACCAGGCCGAGAATTCCGTTGTGCCGAACATCCATTCGACCATTAAAAGTTCAAGGCCCTCAGAGCTTTTTGGTTTTTCCCTGGACTCCACACCTCGCGGGGCGTGGAGATTTATTTTACCGGATCCGCCTTGAAGTATCCTTATCACATCAAACGGATAGTTGTCCGCATCGAACCCCTCGAAGGCCGTGTGCTCCGTTGGGATAAACTCTCCTGGTGAAATATCGCTCAGTCCGGCATCCGGCATCGATATGTCCGCAATTTTCCACAGCGCTTTCCAGGCCGGCAGGTGGTCCCCTCCGGGAACAAAATCCCGGTAAACACGCGGCGGGTGTTCTCCTCCCCAGATCGGTACGCCTCCGTGATGGACCTGTTTGGCAAACTGGGCCCTTCCTTCCTGATTTATAAATGTCGAACCGGTCTCAAAGACCGTGGAAGCCGGACAAAAAATGGCAGCGCGCTTGACCGTCTCAGTCGGAAAGTAATCGATTGCTACCAGAAGTTCGAGTTTTGACATGGCTCGATCGAGTCTCGGCCCGTCCGGATAATAGTGAAAAGGATCGCTCTCCACAACGACCAGCGCTCGCACAAGACCCTTTTCGATGTCGATGACAAGGTCCGCAAACGCTTGCCCATCCGCTCCTGAAAGGAGGGCTGAGCTGAAGGCGCCTGCCCCGGGCAGCAGATAGAAAAGGCCTGCCTGTTTTCCTGTCAGGGCCAGTAACCGGGCGCAATCGGCGGCAAACGCCGGCGTACTTTCGCGGGTCACGTCAGTTCCGCAAATTATTACCGGTCTTTTACTCGAGCCGAGCTGTTCGGCAAGTGAGGCAATCCTGGCTGGAATCTCACGATCTCCATGCTCTGCGGCCAGCGCACGATAAAAATCCTTTGCCTCTTTTCCGAACGCTGCTGAATCTTTTTCGACCGCCTTACCGACGAGCAAACCCATGTACAGCTCGATCTCGCCGGGCGCAGCCGGTATATGTTCGAAATTGCAGGGCAGGAAGACCGGGCGCGGATCGATCGTAACGATGGGTGCTTGCCTCCTGGAGGCCTGCCTGAGCGCCAGCGCGGCCATCCCCGCTTCGTTGAGGGGATCGGCCCCTGCAACGATAACAAAATCCGCTTTCTCCATTTCCCGCATCGATACGGCGATTTCGCTATCAAGCCCTTCAAGGGCTGAGCGGGTCTTACGGAGCTTTGCAGGATCGAAAAAAAATACCGGGCCCCGCCAGTCTCGCGTTCTGCAAATTCGTTTGAGCATGCACTGGGACTCCAGGCTGTTTCGAGTCGAGCCGACAGCGGCAATGGCATTAGGACCGTATTTTTCAGCAATATTGCCCAGAGATTCCCGCGCTCGTGCAAATGCGGTCTGCGCGGAAACGACGCTCTCTCCGACTCGCGCTGCCCAGGGGCGCTTTTTGTTGCCGGCGCCGCCATTGGAGTAGGAAAAGCCGAATCTTCCAGCATCGCATATAAAGTACCCGTTCACATCATGGTTGTAGCGCGCCTCCACCCGCATGACCCCGCGGTAATGGGCGTTCCCGACCGTATTGCACCCCAGCGAGCAGTGGTTGCAAAGGGAGGGCGCTCTCTGGAGGTCCCACCTGCGCACCTTGAACCGGGCGGTCTTGTCGGTGTAGACGCCCGTAGGGCAGATATCCACCAGGTTACCTGAAAAAGGGCTTTCGAGCTTACCGTCCGAAAACCTGCCGAAGTAAAGACGGTCCCCGATCTGCAGGGGGCCAAGGTCTCTGTATCCGGCAAATTCCTGGTAAAACCTCGAACATCGGTAGCAATGGATGCATCGGTTCATTTCATGCTGAATGTAAGGTCCCAGGTATTGGTCCCGATATGTTCGCTTCCTGCCCCGATACCTGCGGACGCCGTGCCCGCCGGACACTGTTTCATCCTGCAGCAGGCATTGTCCGCCCTCGTCGCATACGGGACAATCCAGGGGATGGTTCATCATCAACAGCTCGATTATTCTCCTGCGAAAGTCAACCGCCTCTTCGTCGGTTGTCGAAACGACCATCCCATCCTGGGCATCGACCATGCAGCTCATCTGCACGCCCTTGAAGGGACCCTGGACAAATTTGACCGCACACATCCGGCATGCTCCAACCGATCCCAATGCCTCGTGATAGCAGAAGCGCGGAATTATAATGCCCAACCGTTCGGCGGCTTCGATGACTTTGCTGCCCTTTGGGACCTCCACTTCAAGATCGTCAATGACCAGCCTCGGCATGGAAAGGACATCCTTTTTGGCTAATGTGTTGGCGCACTTCGTCTTCAAAAAAATCCAGAAGGCTGATTACCGGCTCGGCGGCCCCTGGAGCAAGAGCGCAATAAGAGTTCCAAACCTCTTTGCACAGTCTCCTCAAATTGGGGATGAATTCTTCTTCCCCCTCTCCATTTTCGATTCGCCACAGCAGGTCGCGCATGTAGGGCAGCCCCTCCCGGCAGGGCGTACACCACCCGCAGGACTCGCGTGCGAAAAATTCCACGAGGTTCAAAGTGGCGCCCACAAGGCAGGTTTTGTGATCGAAAACCATAATGGCGGCTGTACCCAGACGGTTTCCTATGGTTTTCAAATCCTCAAAATCCATCCGGATATCGTAGTGTTCCCGCCTCATGAACCGGGTCGAAGCTCCCCCCGGAAGGCATGCCTTGAATTCAGAACCCGGAGTCATCCCTCCGCAGTGTTCATCGATTATTTCACTCAGCCGGGTGCCCATCGGCAACTCAACCGCGCCTGGAACTTTCACTTTACCGCTTATGCAGTATATTTTCGTGCCGGCCCCATCGGGGGTGGCGCTCAGGCCTTTGAACCACTCGGGACCGTTGCGCAGAATATGAGGGACGTTGGCCAGGGTTTCTACATTGTTCACAACCGTCGGCTTGTCCCAGAGGCCCTTCTCGGTCGCGTACGGAGGAGGCTTTATCGGGTTCGCTCTTTTCCCCATTATGGCGTTTAGCAGTGCGGACGCCTCCCCGCAGATGTATCTTCCTCCGCTTCGGTGAACGACGATATCAAAAGAAAAATCCGCACCCAGAATGTTATTGCCAAGAAAACCCGCCTGCCGCGCGTATTCCAACTCGCGCTCAAATATGACGGCGCTGCTTTCGTAGGAGGGACGCACGAAAAAGAAAGCCTTGGAAGCCGAAAAAGAGTAACCGGACAGGATCATCCCCTCGATTATGCAGTGCGGGTCAACATGGATCAGCATACGGTCCTTGAATGTTCCGGGCTCCATCTCGTCGCCGTTTGCGGCAAGGTAGCGGGGAAAAGCGCCCGAGTCCGGCACAGCAGCCCATTTCTTCCCGGCCGGAAAACCGGCGCCGCCTCGGCCCAGCAGGCCCGATTCACTCACCAGCCTTATGATCTCCTTGGGAGAAATCCCGCCGCCGATGAACTTTTCGAGCGCCTGGTACCCGCCGCTTTCGCGGTATTCGTCCAGGGTCGCCACCCGGTTCGGTTTCCTGTTTTTGAACAGTACCTGGGGATATTGCCGCATGTGCTATTCCGATTCGTCAAATTCCGCTTTGTGAGCCAGCTTATCAAGAATTCTGTCGATCTTTTCCGGGGTCAGTTTTCCGTACACCCGCTTGTTTATCACCATCGCGGGAGCGCGGTCGCAATAGCCGATACAGCAGACCGGCAGAAGCGTGAAGGTCCCGTCCGGACTGGTCCCCCCCATGGCAACGCCGGCGCGTGCGCTTATGTAGTCGATTACGCGCTGGTGGCCCTCAAGCCAGCACACGGTGCTGTCACAGACTTTGATTACATATTTGCCTACGGGGCTGCGGTATATATAATCATAAAAAGTGGCAAGCTCCTCCAGCTCCAATGGCGTCATGCCGAGCAGCACCGCCGCTTCGACCATGGCTTCATCGCTCATCCAGCCCTGGAGTTCCTGTATTTCAAACATTACGTCTATGGCTTTCTCGCGGGGCGATTCCGCCCCGGCAATCATTTTCTGGAGCTTGAGTTTCAAGTCATCCGGAAGCATATTTCAGTTTCCAATTCCTTCCAGTTCTAAAGCCCGAAATCGAGGCAGCCATCGCATCGGATCGTTTGAGGGTCATCCGGCAAATGAGTACCTATGGTCTGGATTTTCCTACCCCAAAGGGGCTGCATAATATAGCCCACGATCCTTACGCTCCGCGAGGTGCCACCCTCGGACTATGGTCTGGATTTTCCTACCCCAAAGGGGCTGCATAATATAGCCCAGGGTCAGTCCAGCGCCTCGCGGGACGCCACCCTGGGTATGGACGTACACAAACCGATTTTACCCTGAAGGGGTTACATAAATTCTGCCATAGTCACGACTGTCCAGCCAATCCCAAGACAGATACTGTCCTTTCTCGACCTGCTGATACTCGTTTGCCGGATGAACCTCATTTCAGGGGGTGGGCGAATCAAAAAAGTAATTTATTGAAATTCTTCCATATTACAAGAGTTTGCATTATTTTAAGTCAACTGCAAACTAAGTCTGTGCCGGTAAAAGTCAATCAGTGAACGGTGAACAGAGGACGGAAGGCGAGCCATGACAAAAAACCGTTTTTTCTGCTCACAGCTCCTCGCGAAGCGATAGAGCCAGAAGGAATTATTTTCTGTTCACCGTTCACTGTTCACTTCCAAAGGAGAATTCATGAAATCCGCAGAAGCCTACCGGTGGCTGCTGGACTACTCCACAACCACCGCTTTGTATCAATCTATGAAAAGCCTGCTCAACTGGGACCAGCGCACATACCTGCCCAAAGGGGGCCATTCACACAGGACGCAGCAAATTGCGGCGCTTACCGCCCTTCTTCACAGGCGCGCAACTGACCCCGATTTCGCAGAAATGCTTGCGAAGGTCGAAGCCTCCCAAATCCCCGGTCAACCGCTGTCCGATGAAGCTGTGAATCTGCGTGAATGGAGAAGAAACTACGACCGCGCAACCAGGATAACGGAGGCGCTCGCAGTCGAACTGGCAAAAGCGGCCTCGAAGGGAGAGCTTGCATGGCAAAGCATGAGGCGCGAAAATGACTGGAAGGGTTTTCTTCCTTACCTTGAGCAAATCATAAGCCTCAAGCGGCAGGAGGCCGCCGCGCTCTCTACCGGCGGGGAAGAGATTTACAATGCGCTGATCGAAAATTTTGAACCGGGGGAAAACGCCGGGAGTATCGAGGTGCTCTTTGACAGGCTGGCGGACGCTACTTTCGAATTGCTCGAAAAAATCGAAGCCGCCCCCCGAAAACCTGACCCCGCCGCTCTACAGGGTGATTCGCCTGCGTCCGTGCAGAAAACCTTCATCATGGAAATAATCGCTCGTCTGGGCTACGACCTCAACGCAGGCAGGATAGACCGGTCGGCCCATCCTTTTACCTCGAAGATCGGGCCGGGAGACGTTCGCATCACTACGAGATTCGATCCTATCTCGTTTGTCATGGCCCTTTTCAGCTCGATTCACGAGGCAGGGCACGCCATGTACGAGCAGGGGCTTCCGGTCGAACACTGGGGGGCCCCGCGCGGAAGGTCGATATCGATGGCGATCCACGAATCCCAGTCGCGCATGTGGGAAAATATGGCGGCAAAGTCCCCCGGGTTCTGGAAGCATTTTTATCCTTTAGCGCGCAAACACTTCCCGTGGCTGAACAAAATCGAGATCGACAAATTCGTCTTCGCTCTGAACGAGGTTCGTCCAAGCCTGATTCGCACCGAAGCAGACGAGGTTACCTACAACCTGCACATCATTATGCGATTTAAACTGGAGAGGATGCTGATCGGCGGCGAACTGGAACCCGAGGACCTTCCCGAAGCCTGGAACACCGGGATGGAACGCTATTTCCGGCTGCTCCCGCCCGACTACTCGAACGGCGTGATGCAGGACGTGCACTGGCCGGCGGGGGCAATCGGCTATTTCCCCAGCTATGCCCTTGGAAACATTTATGCAGCGCAGTTTTACGCTAAAGCGGAAGAGAAGCTGGGCAATTTGCAGGAAATGTTCGAAGCGGGCGAGTTCGGTCCTTTTCTCGGATGGTTTCGGCAAAACGTTCATTCGCAGGGCAGCCGCCATCTTCCGCGCAACCTGGTTAAGGCCGTTACGGAGGAAGACCTGAATGCGGATTACCTGATCGCTCATCTGAAACAAAAGTATGGCAGGCTGTACGGATTATGACGAAAATTTGTGCCGCCGAAGTCCACATGGACTTTTAGGAAATGTGATTGAAGTGAGCCGGAATCGGTGTAAGATACGATCTTAAATGGATCTGGTGATTTCGACTGGCGGGAAGACAAGTACCGCAATGCTTCTCGTATTTTAAAGCGAGGACGGAAAATGCAGCAGAGTCAAGAGGATCTAAAGAGACTGATCAAAGAGAGTATCCGAGAGGTACTTAAGGAAGAGCGATTAGGTTTGTGCGAAATCATGATTCCCCGTGTCTCTAGAAAGGAACTGGATGAGATCCACACCAAATTCGGTTCTCCAGCGGATTACGGAGAAAATGACTTCACCGATATGACCAATTGGGTGAAGGGATGAGATGAGGGTCAGATTCCATAGCAGGGCAGTCAAGTTTCTCGAAAAGCTCGATAAAGAAGACAAGGAGAAGATTCGCCTCAAGTTCAAGTCACTTGTCAGCACCATTGAAGCGCAAGGCGTTATCCCTTTCAGAGAACTTGATATCAAAAAGCTTGAGGGTGAATGGAAAGGCTTTTTGCGGATGAGATCAGGAAAAATAAGGGTCATCTTCCGCATCGACAAAGAAGATAATATCCTTCTGGTGTACGAAATCGATTACAGAGGGGATGTGTACAAGTAAGCTGCACAGCACCGCGCCGACACCGCTCACTATTGTCGATGGCCGACCCGTGGCTTAGAGTGCCCATTTCACCGTCATTGACCGGCTAATGATTGACCGTGCTCAGCTAAATCCTTAGTCCAATCAATCAGTTAATGGCGCACGTCAACATTAGCACAGTCAATGACACGTTCGACCGGTTAATCTCGCAAGTTCAATAACTTACGGCACATGAGTGGATTAACCGGTCAACGAAGCAAAATAAGCTTTCTAAGGCCCAGAATCGCCCCTTCTTTTAGTCTTGGCCCTTAATATCGGTACTTCGCTTGGTCCGACCCCATGGCATGCCGGTCCTTTTTCAGCAGGTGGCCAGAATAGCGCGTCGCGGGCGCAAACGGTGGCTTGGTCTGGTTTTTATTACTCAGCTTCCATAGCATCTGCCCGATGACGTGCTTGGGTTAATCAACAACTGGATTTTGCACAAGATAAGTGACTCCAGTATAGTGAGTCGCCTTAAAAGGTCAATTGGCGGCATTAATGATGCTCTCAGAGAAACAATGAGAAACAATGGGGTCACACCTACACTCTTGACAAAGTCGGGCAGAACAGTCGGGTTGCGGAAGAGATCAAGCCGATGTGACCTGTGCCAAGCCTGTTTAAATGGTTGAGTTGGAACTTGGGGTGTGAAGAGTGTAGGTTCGACCCCAATTTTTTCACAGACGGGCAGCTCATGAAGATTCACAAATGTGACGGACATAGAAAGGTTGATCGTTCATTTGTGAAGTCAATGCTCAGGAGATTCCTTGATTATTTTCAAGTGATGACGTGGCACTCCTTTGATGGCATTGACTTCTCCGCCGCCTCGTAGAGGCTCAGGCAGGCTTTGCGGCCCTCACCTTCGGTCTTCCGTGTCCGCCCGGTCTTGGCGGACGTGGGAACCAGACGGCGTGGCCATCCTGCGGAGAATTTCCTGTTGCCTCCGCCACCTCTTAGTGATAATTTCCATACCCTCCACAGTTCGCAAAATTTAGAACTCAAAGGGGAGGTGCTGTCTATGCCCTGGTATCACAATTACGCAGCCCTGGGCAACAGCCTTGGCCTGACCGCATTTGTCGTATCGATCCCTATATTCTTTTTATTCTGGGCGCTGGCGGTAAAGCGCATGAAAGGGCATGTGGCCGGGGTGTTGACCCTGCTGCTGACCCTGGTCATCGTAATCCTTACTTACAGCATGCCTTTGGGGATCGCGGTATCTGCGGCGGCCCTGGGTATGGTCACCGGCTTGTTTCCTATCGGCTGGATTATTTTGACGGCAGTGTTCTTTTATAACCTGACGGTAGAAGCCGGGCAGTTCGAAGTTCTGAAGAGCTCGATTTCCGCGCTGTCGACCGACCGGCGGCTCCAGGCGTTGCTTATTGCGTTTTGCTTTTCG
>JBEKQE010000023.1:0-39719 GCA_049520035.1 Syntrophobacteraceae bacterium
ACGGGCTCTGCTGCGGCGCTCCTCTCATGGCAACGGACAAGCAAAAGGCTTCGGAGGTAAAGCTGCGCAACATTGCCGATGCCCGAAAACATGGGGCCGAAGCCATGGTCTTCCTCTGCCCCGTGTGTTTTCTGAATCTGCGCAAGCTCTGTCAGGAAAATGGGATAAAACCAATCTTCATCACAGAACTCTGCAATCAATCTTTGCAGGAATAACTTCGCTCGCTCAGGTTTGGGTGCTCGGTGAGAAACTGTTTCACTCGGTGGCTATTATGCCAGGAAGCATTGTCCGCCCAAAGATCAGTGGCAAAGCCCTTGAAACGGGATACGATCTTGGTAGCGTAAAATGGGCAAGCTCCGAATTCCCGTTTTCTGGTATTTTTGTCCGCCGGGAGTTTGATTGAGTTTGCAGGAGTATTATGCTATTGAAAATGCCCGCGTTTCAGGGATTACGTCCCCCGCGAGTACACTCACTCACAGAGGCGGCCTTAGCGTTGAGCCGCCGACAGGAGTATCGTTAAGATGGAACCGGTAATTACGCGATTTCCCCCGAGTCCGACCGGATACCTGCACATCGGAGGGGCGCGCACCGCGCTTTTTAACTGGCTTTTTACGCGCAATCGGGGCGGAAAATTCATCCTCCGGATCGAAGACACCGATGTGGAGCGTTCTACGGATCAGTCCGTGAAAGCCATCCTGGATGCAATGGAATGGCTGGATTTGACCTGGGACGAAGGCCCCTATTTCCAGACCAAAAGGCTGGATGTCTATCGCGAATACGCGAAAAAACTGGTGGATTCCGGCCACGCATATTGGTGCGAATGTAGTCCCGAGGAGCTTGAGATTCGGCGAAGGGCGGCAATGGCCCAAGGGCGCAAGCCAAAATACGAGGGAACCTGCCGTCCCAAAGGCCTCGGCCCGGGCCCTAGAAGGGTGCTCAGGTTCCGGGGTCCCGACAGCGGTACCACTGTTCTAAGAGACATCATAAAAGGTCCCATTGCATTCGATAACTCCGAACTGGATGACCTGGTGATAGTGAAAAGCGACGGTATAGCCACCTACAATTTCGCCGTCGTCGTGGACGATATCACCATGGGGGTCACGCATGTGATCCGAGGTGACGATCACGTGAACAACACCCCTCGGCAGATTTTGATCTACAAGGCGCTGGGCGCAAAACTGCCCGAGTTCGGCCACGTGCCGATGATCCATGGCGAGGACCGTTCGCCTCTGTCAAAGCGCCACGGAGCGACCTCGGTTATGGAGTACAAGAACATGGGGTTCCTTCCGGAAGCCCTGCTGAACTGCCTGGTCCGGTTGGGCTGGTCCTGCGGAGACCAGGAGATTTTCTCGCGCTCCGAGCTGATAGAGAAGTTCACCCTCGAAAACGTCGGAAAATCACCAAGCATCTTCACGATGGAGAAGCTATTATGGCTTAACGCACACTATATCAAGGGGAAAAATCCCGAAGAACTCGTTGCGCCGCTCAGGCCATTGCTGGTTTTTCGAAATTACCCGGATAAGCCCGACGCCTACATAGCCGGAGCAGTTCGCACTCTTCAGGCTCGCTCGCGCACGCTGGTCGAAATGGCCGATGCTATGCGTTTCTATATGGTGGACGAAATTGAGTTCGATCCCGATGCCGCAGGCAAGTTCCTTACTCTGGAAATGCGCAAGGTTCTTGTGCGGCTTATCTCAGAGTTGTCCGAATTGGAGATCTTTGACGAAAAGGGTCTGGAAACCGTTTTCAGGCAGATTGCGCAAGATTTGGGAGTGAAGTTGGGCAAAGTAGCTCAGCCGGTCAGGGTGGCCCTTACGGGCAGCACGATAAGCCCAGGCCTTTTCGAAATAATAGAGGTGCTGGGCAAAGAAACCGTACTCGATCGTCTTCGAAAGGGTCTGGAATATATCCAGGGAGAGTAGAAACGGGTGCTTTGAAGCTTACCGCCTCGGCCCGGAACTATAGAGCCCCAGGTCGTCCGGCTGGTAGGAATCCAGCTCCGCAGTCGGTTTGTCCAGGGCCTCGACAACCGAGTAGGTTTCCTTTGCTTCTTTTTTGTGGCCGGCCGAGGCTTGCATAATCACCACGGCCAGATACTTCGCCTGTACCGCGAAAAACTTTTCGCGCGCAGCCAGTTTTTTTGCCTCCATTATAGTGCACTTGTCCACAAGGCGGAGGTAGTCGTCCAGAGTTTCCTCCCACGCAGTCTTCCATTTAAGGCCCCACTCGGAAAGCCGGGCCTCCATATCGGGCGATATCTCAGCCTCGTTATCCGGGTCTCTCAGGGAGGGATACTCAAGCAGGATTTGCTCGAACCCGTTCCAGTAAGGCCGGGAGCGGAATTCATTAATTTCGGCGCTCAGCGAACTTAGCTGGGCATAGAAGGCAGACGACTGCTCGTTTACCGCATCGAGCGCCTTGTTTGCTTCCATCAGTTTGACTTCAGCCTGGGAAGGGCCGGCAGCAACCCCGCCCCTGCCTTGCAACCCGGCGCATCCCGTAATCGAGGCGATCAGCAGAATGCATCCGGTAAAGCAGCCAAATGTTTTTCCGACCATGTTTTTCACTCGCTTTTGTGTAGAAATCGGCCTTCATCTATACCGTATCGGTTAATGGAAAATACATTCTATACCTGATTTGCAAAAGAAAAAAATCTGCTATTGTGTACAAGCAGAAGAATTACCCACCATCTTTAGTTTGGTTCCTTCACATCTTTGAGCTATTCGCCCCGGAAAGCCAGGACCCCGCCCCTGGCTTTCTCCTTTTTTGAGGCCTGGTATTTTCCTCCAAATACGGCGCAACTCACAATTTACAATGTAAAACAGCGCCTTACAGCGAAGGAGAAAATATCTCTTCGGCGTGCGCCACCTGCTCAGGGTGGTTATCTTCTTTTTAGACTATGATTAGGAGAAAAAGGATGCCAGAGATATGGGAATATGTGCGCGAGAAACTTGATTGGGTGGCAGGTCGAATTCTGGAGCTTCTTACAGGATTTGGCGGATACAAGCTGGGAGAAGTGAAAGCACGGGTCCCCGACGTTCGCAGAGTCGCTGACGCTCGTCTGGCTCCGCGTCTTCCGCCTTCCGGGGCTCCCTGCGATCGATACTAAACCCGCTTCCGCCGGACCGGGGCTTGGGAACCGGGACCGCCGGCCATGCGGTGGGACCGCCAGCCATGATTAACGCACCGGGGTGCCGCTCAAACCCAGGCTAACGGTCCTTTCGGGAGTCACGGGCTGAAAAAGACGGTTGCCGGGATTAACCTGGAGTTTGAGTACAATCATCTGGCGCATCAAGCTCTTTTACGAAACCTGCACGGGCTCCGCAAAACTCGCATCACTGGTGCGAGAAATTGTGTGGGCTCAAATCACATTTAACCGGGCCTTAGCGGTGGCGATCAGCTATTCCTGAGCCAGATGAAATCGAATCGCAAGCACGCGCGCGACTGGTGGACTGTGGTCAAGCCTGCTCCAGAGGCGAGAGACTCGATCAGCTTCGTCGAAGGAAACCCGACGAAAGGGATGAGGCGACGACCGATGGCCCCCAACCAGGAAGGGAGCATAAAGTCGCTATAGATCAGATATCCGCCGGGGCGCAGCACGCGAATCATTTCGGATAATGCCCTCTCCCAATCGGGCATGTGATGCGTGACCATGCTGGTTGCCACAATGTCGAATTCAGCGTCATGAAACTGCAGTTTTGTTGCGTCCATTACCATGAAACGGAGGTGCGGGTGCGTCGCCCGAGCTGCTTCAATCTGTCCAGGGTCGACATCGATTCCAGTTACGTCCAAGCCGCATCTTGCGGCAATTTCACAAGCCGCCGCGCCAACTCCGCATCCAACATCCAAATACCGCCGTGCGGCCCGGATATCGATCCGGTCCAGCAGTTGTTGCGCACGATGCGCGACTTGGAGTGTATGCTCCGCACTATTGACGAAATGCTTCTCGATCGCATTCATTTTCATGTCTACGCTCTTCGGTCTTTGAAATCTGACGATCTGTGCCCAATTCTTTTTATTTAGCAGCTAAACTTTAACTGCAAAAAAAACTACTCTCCTGCAGGGCCATGGGATTTCATCATCTTTGCGGTTTGGTCCATGAATTCGTCGAGCCAATGGAACATGTGAACAAGAAAGGCCACATGCTCATCGGAATAGAGATCGAGCTCATCGCGGAGAGGCACTATAGTCTCCTTATTAGTCCTCCTGCGCTCCTCGCAAGTCTTTTTCCCGGTTTCCGTCAGTTCTATAAAGACTTCCTTGTCGTTCGCGGCCCTCTTATATCTTCTGATGACTCCCTTGGTTTCGAGCTTTTTTACAATCTGGGAGATCGCGCCCTTTGTAACCCCGGAAGCCCGCGCAAGCTCCGTTATATTCATATGAGGGTGGGCGCCAACCCTGTCGAGCATGTGCCGCTCGGAATGATAAAGGCCAATACCAGGTGAATGCTTGACGGGGATCTTTTCCAGTCCATTGTACTTATTGACGACCCTTATGAAGAGGTCCATGATCTCATTGCTAGCTTTTTCCCTGTCCATGGGCTTATTGTTTACTACCTAAACTATAAAGTCAAACAAAATTTTGGAGCAAAGACCGAGATATCTATTCTTAATCCTTCCCGGCGCCCGGCAGGGCCCCTCGCCCCGCCGGGAATTGCTAATGTCTCACCGTGCTGCAGGCCCAGGCATGGCGGATTTGCCTATGGCATGTTCTTCATCACCGATCTCCGAAAGTTTAAGGTGTTTTGTCTCGGGGCTGGTCCACATGCTCGCGAAAGTCATCAGGGCGCCAATTGTCAAAATGACTGCCGGGGAGAGCCACAAGTCGCCTTTTTCGACGGCTGCAATCGCGGGAATCCTGTGCGCCCACCAGACATAGACGCTGAACCATGCTCCCAGGAGCGCGCCCGAAGAGTATCCGAAACCGACTCCCACCGCTCGCCGCCTGGTCGGGAACCGTTCGGAGAGATAGGCTGGCACGATGCCCCAGCCCAGCTTCAGCATTGCGGCCATCGTTGCGCCCAGGACTGCAAGCCAAATGTCGCGGGCTAATGCGGCATGATAGAGTACGTAATAAGAGGGTACGCCGAAGATAATCAGGAAGATGCAATAGTTCAAGGTCAGAAGCCTGCGCCCGGTATAATCGGAGATCCAGCCGTAGAAGATATAGCCCAGGAAAGCCATAAAAAGAGCGAATCCGTAAATGAGGCTGTACGTCGTGGTGTCGAATCCTCTTCCTTCCAGCGTGAGGATCTTGGGAAGAAATCCATAGACCGAATAATCGGTGAGAAAAAGACCGGTCATGAAGACGAAAACCTGTAGAAAATTCCAGAGCGCCGGGGGTTTAAACATGCTGAAGAATGGAGCTTTTTCAATGGCTCCATCTTTTTTGATTCTTTCGAATTCGGGGGATTCCGTCAGGGCCCTTCTGATGTAGATGGCGAGGATTACCGGCATTACCCCGGTCAGGAACGACACGCGCCAACCATATCGAAGCATCGCGTCACTGCCCAGGGTGTGTGAAATCAAGGCAAATATCAGGGAGCCAAAGACAAATCCCAACGGAAATCCGGACTGAATGAAGCCGCCCACGAGGCCGCGGCGGCCTACCGGGGAATGCTCGATTGCGAAGGTGTGCCCCACGGCATATTCTCCGCCAAAAAAACAGCCCATTACAAATCTGATGACGCAAAAGAGTATGTAAGACCAGATCCCGGCCACCGCTTGCGTGGGAAGCAAGGCCGAGGCCACAGACATCAACCCGACCCCGCCTATGGTGATTACCAGCAGGGTCTTACGGCCGGTCTTGTCTGCAAAATGCCCGAAGAAAGCCGAACCGATCGGCCTTGCGGCCATCGTTATCGAATAGGTGAAGACGATCGTGATATACTGCCAGGCTGCGCTTCCGCCAGGGGGGGAAAACACCTTGACCAGAATGGGCGCCATGATAAGCACGAGGGCCATATCGTAGGCATCGAGCATGAATCCAAGGAACTGGGAAATCATAGCCATCCTGGTATCTCTGCTGAATTCCAATTTCTTTGCTGACATGAGCACCTGTCTCCTTTCTTTTGTCAAAGGGAATAAGTAAGTATTTTAACAGTTTATATAGTATACTCCCTTTAGAAAATGGGGGAAATTCGAAGAGTATTGTGTTTGCGGCACAGCTTCCTGCTACTACTTAAGGGAGCAATAGAGAAAAAGACAGTTATGTTGCCGAGACCAGCAAATTCAGCATACTATCGAACACAGGCAAGTCAAGGGCCGAATCTATCATAGGGGCTAAAGACAGGAGATTTTTAGGCACGCAATCTCCACCGCTTAGATATACAGTCCGAAAAGGGCAAAACCTTTGTGCCGATTTATATAGGGGTCAGTCGCCGGAAAACGCCACCTGCTCGATTAGAGAGTCCACTGCCTGCCTCGCTTTGGACCTGTCCCGCACCTCATTGAGAATGACCGCCGCCGCGTAGGTCTTGCCGGACGGACCGGACACATAGCCGGCAAAACCGATCACATCCTTAAGGGTCCCCGTTTTGCCCCTCACCGTGAGGCCCGGCCGATGCATCCTTCTCATGAGGGTCCCCTGTTCTCCGTTGGCCGCCAGGGAGGATATAAATTCTTCTCTTATTCCATTATCATTCCAGGCGGCGGCAAGAAGCCGGCAGAGCGTCTCGGGGCTTATCCTGCAAAAACGGCTAAGTCCCGACCCGCAGTCGAGAGTTCCGAATTGCTCACGAATACCGGCTTCCCTGAGGGTGGTCCTGACAACAGCAATTCCTTTCTCAGAGTCGCCGGGGGCGCCCGCCACATACCCCCCAAGCGACTTCAAAAGCATCTCGGCCATGAAATTGTTGCTGTATCTGTTGAGCCCGGATATCAATTCCGCAAGCCGGGGCGAGTCGTAAGAAACGATCTCTTCGGCCTCTGGAGGCGTTGTCCCTTCTTTAGCCCCGGTCCCCAGCACCCTTACGCCCGAGCGCTCCAGGGCCGCCCGCATGACATGCGCGAAGAGTCCGGCAGGATCAGCCGCCTTGAACCGAAACTCTCGAACGCGACCTCCGCGCGCCGAGGCCCGCCCGGAAAGCTGGAATTGTTCCCGGCCGTCTCCGGTCGCGCCAAGAGAACGGAGCCTCAGGGAACTCCGCCCCTTTTTCCCCGAACCTGCCTGCCCGCTCACCCCGACATAGCCTTCCGCCAGGCCCGAATCGGCGCTGAACGCCTTTGCCGACCTTGCCGGGACGATCTTCACAGTCAGTGTGTTAAAGTCGATCGCCGTTGCCGAGACTACGGGGTTATATGCGCCCGCGCAGTCACTGTCCAGGCATATGCGTTCCGACAACGGTTGAAAAAAGCTGTTGTCCACAAAAATACCGCCCCGGATTTGCCTGATCCCCTTTTCTTTGACCGCCTCGGCCAACTGAATGGCATTGTCCGAAGCGAAAAAAGGATCGCCGCTTCCCTTTATCCAGATATTTCCTGAAATGACCCCGTCCACCGGCCCCTCAGCCGCCATTACTCTGGTTTTAAAGCGAAAAGAAGGGCCTAGCTTCTTCAGGGCTGCATAGCTGGTCAGCAGCTTCATGAGCGAAGCGGGAACAAGCGCATCTTTTGGCCGGAACTCGCAGACAACATTTCCGGATGAAAGAGAGACCACGAGGACCCCTGCGCTCCCGGCGGCTTTGCCGATGCGCTCCAGGGCCTGTTGAAATGCGGCGGTGCTCTGGGCTTGATAGACCATGGAGGGGGAGAGGTTTTGAGCGCATGGTTGAATTTGAGACTCGGCCGCGAATACGACCGTGTGTAAGAACAAAACGGAGATACAACACACCAGGGGAAGCATTCCCATATCAAATTCGATCCTTCCCCAAGCTTTCGAAAATGTCCCAAAACTGCGGAAAAGATTTATTGACGGATTCCGCTCCCTCGATGACCACTCCGTTTAGACGCAGACCTGCAAGTGCAAAGGCCATCGCAATCCGATGATCGTCGAATGAAGAGATCGGGCCGGAGGGCGGCGCGTGGGGGGCGCCTCCATGGACTATCAGCCCATCGGGCATCTCTTCGGCCTCAACTCCGAGCACCTTCAAGCCGGCCGCAACCGCATTGAGCCGATCGGATTCCTTTATTCTCAGGTGGGCCACGTTGCGGATGCGGGAAGTTCCGCTTGCGAATGCGCTCAGGACACCCAGCGTGGGCACCATGTCCGGCATTTCATTCATGTCGATATCAATGGGCAGGAGCCGCTCGGGTCCTTTTACGCGGACCCCTTCATGTTTCCACGCAATGCGGCAGCCCATTTTATCCAGAACACCCAGAAAACGGCAATCTCCCTGAAGACTGTGAGGCGAAACGGGTGAGGTCAGCACCTCTCCGCCGGTCAGGGCGGCGGCGCCCCAGAAATATGATGCTGAAGAACAGTCGCCTTCGACCGTGAAATCACGGGGCGCATAGATCTGGGGAGCCGGGACGGCGATCCTGTTGGAAGCTTGCCGCTCAAACCCGATCCCCGCATCCCGCATCATCCCCAGAGTGATTTCCACGTAGGGCCAGGATGCAGCAGGCTCGGACCATTCCACCACGACTTTTCTGCGGGCCGTTGGAGCGGCAATGAGGATTCCGGATAAAAACTGGCTGCTTTGCGAAGCATCTACAAAAACATCCCCGCCGCTAAGCCCACTGCAGGTGATCTCCACTGGGAGAAATCCGGTTTTTCCGATCCAGTGCATTGCCGTCCCGAGCTTTTCGAGAGCATCTGCGGCCGGACCGACCGTGCGCTGCCGAAGGCGCGGAGTTCCGTCGAGCACAAACGTTCCGGTCCCCGCCGAGAAGACGGCGAGAAGAAGGCGGGTGCTTGTCCCGCTGTTTTCGAGAAAAATCGGTCCATCCGGCTGCCGCCAGCGATATGCCGGTGGCGCCACCCGGACCGAATCGGCGCTCCATTCGATTATTGCGCCTAAGGCTTCCAGCGCCCTTGCGGTAAGAAACGTGTCCTCGGCTTTCAGCGGGTTGCCTATCTCTGCAGGCCCTCGCGAAAGAGCGGCCATAATGAGCGCACGGTGGGTTATTGACTTGGACCCCGGGAGCCGAATTTGCGCATTTATTTTCGAAACGGGTTTTATGGCTTTAATAAGATTTTTCATTTACGGCTTCTTCCAGGGCCTGTCGCATCGCCGCGATGGCGGAAGTTTCGAAGACCGGACGTTCCAGCCACCATTCAAGCTGAGCGGCCCCCTGGTACAGCAGCATCTCCAGGCCGGACACAACCGTGCACCCTGCGTCCCTGGCGGCCCTTGAAAAGGCGGTCCACCGAGGGCTGTAAATTATGTCCATTATGGTCATTTCGGGTTTGAAAAAGGAGTCGAAAACGATTGGGGAGGCTTGAGTGTCCTCCAACCCTACCGAGGTGCACTGAACTACTATGTCAAAGTCTCTTACAACTTTTGGGAGAATGTTGAGCGGAATGAAATTGCTCTTAATCTGCCTGGATAAAACCTTGCCCCGCTCGACGCACCGGTTTGAGATCGTAACTTTTGCTCCAGCCCTTTGCAAACCATAGGCTACGGCTCGAGCTGCCCCTCCGGCGCCCAGGATAAGGGCGTTGCAGGCCGAGACTTCAACGACTGCCGAAAGGGCACGCAAAGCGCCGATCCAGTCGGTATTGAGGCCTTCCCAGCCCAGGCTCGTCCTGCGCAGGGTGTTTGCGGCCCCGATCTTTTGAGCTGTCTCGTCGATTTGTTCGGACAGCCGGCATGCCATCTCCTTGTAGGGAATGGTTACGCTCAAGCCGCTGAAGCCCGTTTTGTGCAAGAGCTTGAGATCGCCGTAGAGCTCATCGACATAGAAAGCCGCGTAAAGCGCGGGAACATTGAGCGCTTTGAAGCACGCGCTCATCATGACGGGACTGAGACTGTGGCGCACAGGATTTCCGATAACGGCGAAAAGCTTTTTCTGTTCAGGTCTGATCATTTCATTGTAACCTCACGGGGATCAACCTGTTGCAATCATCGCGGCAGTATCCCGTCCTGCTGGAACTTCAGCTTTTTTCTGAGAACCTCGAGGTAGTGCAGGAACTCGGGTTCACGGTAGTCGGGATATGTCCAGGGCAGGGGACGGTACGCCCCTTTCTGATAAACCAGAGTGAGATCGGCATAGATTCCGTCACGAAGATAAACCCTGTGCGTAAAATTCTTCCCGGTCGCCAGGACGAAGCGCTCTGCGCTGAGAAGTCCCGGATCGATATTAACCTGTCGTTTTCCATCGCGTAAAAGATGGGTTTCAATTTCATTGGTTCGAAGCTTGATATCCGGCAAAGACTCCGGCGCCACGCGATTCAGAAAGCCGGCCGTCTGTCTGCGGATTCCCTGCCCCATTTCATCATCGTAATAAGCAGTATAGGCAAATGCGCCGGAAACGGACAGAAAATCCATCGGTCCGAAATCCGATACAAGGGCATTTAGAGCTTGTCGTTGGGCTCCGGGATCGCTAAAGAAAAAGCGGATTATGAGCTTGGCTGGGTAAGGTTCTCTAGGCTGACTCATATTGTTTGTGAATGGTGAATCGTCAATAGAAAAAACAAAATAATTCCGTTTGGTTCTATCGCTACGCGAGGAATAGTGAATAGAAAAAACAAAATAATTCCGTCTGGTTTTATCGCTACGCGAGGAATAGTGAATAGCTGGTTTTTTCAAGTCACTATTCACTATTTACCAATCACTGTTTCAAAGCGGTTTTGCTTCCTCGATCAACATGATCGGGATATCTTCCCTGATTTCATACATAAGCCTGCATTGCTCGCAAATGAGCCCGGTTTCGTCCGAGTTTGGATGAATCGGCCCTTTGCATTTCGGGCACCTGAGGATTTCAAGAAGCTCTTTTTTGACAGCCATCGGGCAGACTCCATTTTTTTAGGTTTGCTCCAGCTCCTGTTTTTCTTCGAATTTACGTGGAGCATCTTTCCCGTCATCATCGAGCATCTGGCGGAATGCGTCAAGGAGCGAGCGTATCCTGGCCCCTAACTGGATTCGATTCCGCCTCATCTCCGATATTTCCTGCTCCATTCTGATAAGGCGATTGCCCGCGTCATAGAGGATTGCTTCGGCTTTGACTTTGGCCTGCGAGATAATCAGCTTGGCCTCGCGCTCGGCGTTTGCCCTAATCTGCTCTGCATTTTCTTGAGCGCTGACAAGTACGGCTCGAATGGTTTTCTCCCGATCCCTGTGCTCTTTTATTTCAGATTCCAGGGTTTGTACGTCCTGTTTGAGGTTTTCGTTTTTCTCCGTGAGCCGGTGAAGCTCTTCATTAACATCGAGCAGGAAAGCTTCGACATCGCCAGGGTCCAGCCCCATCAAGCGCTTGCGAAATTTTTTCGCCTGGAGGTTGCCTATGTCCATCAAACTCACTCCTGCCCGAAGCGGCGGGATTTGAAAGAGGTTTAAAGACCCAGCAGGTATGCTATTCTGGTCAGGGTCGGCACGGCGAACTGATCAAGAAAAATGAGCAGCAGGACCAGTATCATGGGGGAAAAATCGATCCCGCCCATGTCGAACGGGAGTAACCTGCGAATGCGATACAGGGCAGGTTCGGTTACATTATAAAGGAACCGCACGATGGGGTTATAGGGATCCGGGCTTACCCACGACAGGATCGCACGGGCTATCACGATCAACATGTATGTATAGAGGACATAGTGCAAAACCGTAGCAAGCGCCAGCAGAAAATATGAAATAACGAACATGTGCGACTCCAGGCCTGGGGTTTGTGAATCAACTATCTGCAACAACCAAAACTACTTTTTTTCATGTGGCCTGTCAACCCTTTAGGAGCAGGCCGAAGGCTGTCAGGCTGAAGGCTGAAGGGGTTAATCCCTTGCCACCCTTGAGCCTGAACCCTATAGCCTGACAACCTTCAGCCTTCAGCCTTCAGCCTAAACTTGAGGTTGACATTGGCCCCAAAAACAGGGATGAAAGGGCGACCTTAAGATTTCCATTTCCCCAGGGGCCGGGTGTATGAGTAAATTCCAGTTGAGTGAGTGGGTTCTGCTGACTTCTCAAAAAGGGAAGAAATGGCTCGTTCAAGTTGCGGATGCGCCGTTTTCGTCCCATCTTGGCGGCATTCATCTAGGGGATATAGCGGGCAGGGAGGAAGGCGACTGGCTGGTTACCAGCAAAGGAGCAAAGCTGATGCTCTTCAGACCCGCCCTGCAGGACTACATCTTCAGCATGAAAAGGCGTACCCAGATCATTTACCCTAAAGACCTCAGCGCAATGATTTTTTACAGTGATATCTATCCGGGGTGCGTGATCCTGGAGACCGGGATCGGCTCGGGCGCGCTTGCCCTTGCTCTGCTTCGGGCTATGTGCGGCCGGGGAAAACTTATTTCAGTCGAGAAGAGGGCTGAATTCGCTGTGGACGCCCGCGAAAATATCAGGCGTTTCTTCGGCGCGGAGCCCGAGAACCACGAGATCATCGTTGCCGATATAGAAGGGGTATGTCTTTCGTGCGAGGTGGACCGAATTTTCCTGGACCTTCCCGAACCATGGCGCGCTGTGAGCAACATGTCCGGAATGCTCCGAATGGGAGGGCTTCTGGTTAGCCTTAGTCCCAATGTAGGCCAGGTTCAGCTTACCCACAGGCAGCTTCAGACAAATGGATTTGGGGACATAGTCCATTTCGAGCTTCTGAGGCGGGATTGGAAGATCGACCAGCTTCGCGCTCGCCCCTTCGACAGGATGGTGGCTCACACGGGATTTATCACGGTTGCAAAGAGGGTTTCGGCCCTACGGGGAGAACCGCTGGAGAGCGGTCCTGGAGAGGAGGAATTTATCGAAACCGGGAAAGCTTCTGAAAGAGGCGAACTCATTTAGTTCAGATGCTTAAACAAGGTGGAATTGCATGGCATTATAGGTGAAAGGAGAAACAATCGACATCTCGATAGTGATTCCGGTCAGAAACGAAGCGGAGAACATACTTCCTCTGGCTAAGGAATTAGAATCCATAATGGAGCGGGAATTTGCAGAGTGGGAGTGCATCTGGGTCGATGACGGCTCGAGCGACGGGAGCCTGGCTCTGCTTCGTGAACTTGCGCGCGCAGATCGCCGCCACAGGTATATCTCCTTCGAACGAAACGCGGGACAATCGGCCGCTTTCTGGGCCGGGTTCACTGAAGCCAGGGCCACAATAATAGCTACAATCGACGGCGACGGCCAGAATGATCCTGCGGACATCCCTGCGCTCTTTCGAACGGTCGAGTCGGGCGCCGCCGATATGGCCAACGGCTATCGCGTGCGCAGGCAGGACAGCCTCAAAAGAAAAATCTCGTCCATTCTCGGCAACGGATTCAGAACCTGGCTGACCGGCAAAACCGTTAGAGACGCCGGGTGCTCAACCAGGGTCTTTCGTAGAGAATGCGTTGAGTCGGTCCCCCGCTTTGCCGGAATGCACCGTTTTTTGCCTACACTGGCGGCTCTGCAAGGTTTTAAACTGACGGAGGCGCCTGTAAATCACCGGCCCAGGCTCCAGGGGCGTTCGAAGTACTCCATAGGCAACCGGCTGTGGGTCTCACTGCTGGATATATTTGGGATATTCTGGCTGAAAAAGAGGGCCATCCACTACAGGATCAAAACGAAATCGGATTTCGAGAGGGACCGGCGGTCTTAATGATTCAGGATTGACTTGAGCCACGAATGACACGGAGTTTGAGTATACGCCTCGCGGAGCGTCGATAGGGTGGACCATCTCCGGCTCCGCGAGGCTGTTCGGCCCTGAGCATCGGCCGCCGTCCTATGTTGAGGCGCCCGAAGTGCACAACCCCTGGTCGAGTCACCCGGATCAAGTCCGGGACAGGCTTGGCAGGCTATTTCCCTAACCTTAGCCTGTTTTTTTGTTCGCGCCTTGTGAGGTTCGGATCGAAGCGCCGGTTCTAAGGCGAACAGAGAAAATGAAAAAAACGCTCCTTGTCACGGTCAACAACTCAATTGAGGTTTTAACCTACATCCCATTGTTTTTATTGTTATACACAGCTTAATGGGTATATACAATCCCCAATACCTCCCACCGAGAATACCCCGTTGTCCCGGTCAACAACTCAATTAGGATTTCCATCTATATCACATTGATATAATTGTTATAAACAGCTTATTGGGTATTCTGAATCCCTAATACTTCCCACCGAAAATACCCCTTGTTAACCTTTTTGCTCAAGCCTAGAGTCCAAGTTGCCGTATCCCTTGTATGCTCGGAAGGCATGTAAGGATGGTAAGACCCAATCGACTGTGTGGTCACTGATGCAAATATGGGTTGGCCGACTTTCTTTCTGAGGCGAGATTCAAACGAGGAGAAGCGAAATGATAAAGAAAAAACTCGGATTTTCAATTGCTTTTTTGGCCTGCTCCCTGTTTTTCTGCGGAGTGGCCTTTGCGCTCCCATCGGGCATTGCGAATACAGATGTCCAGATAAGCAGCTTTCAACCGGATCAAACCTGGACTGGTACGGTAGCAGGCACTCTGAATGGGAACTCGGTAAACTGGGAAGCTGGCTACTATAGCTTTACGATGACCGCCGGGACATATACGGCGAATGAACTATATAGCTTCTGCGTCGATTATGCTGGTTCGCCTAACGGTAAAATCGGTCCTAACACCACTTACTACATTGATAGCTTTTCTAATTCGCTGGTAACAAACAGCGGCTACCTCATTCAGTATGAGGAAGCGGCATATCTGTTGAATCAGGCAAGACTCGGTAATATCAATCCAGTGGCCGCCCAGGCTGCGACATGGGTGATCATGTTCAACAGCCCTCTACCTGCTACGTACAGCTATACATCCGATTCGAATGGCGACTCGGCTGGCCCTACTGGCACTATTCAATCTTTGGTAACACAAGCCCAAAAAAATTATGCCGCATTTGTTAGCAGCGGCGGTCTGAATAACTACTACCTTGCCCTCAGTCCGACCGATAACCCAACCTCTTCGTTTGGGCTGGGATATCAAGACTTCCTCTTCTACGACGGCACTCCGGTTCCCGAACCCTCCACCTTGATACTCCTGGGTTTCGGTTTGGTCGGGATGGTCGCCTTGAGAGGGAGACGGGTAAACGTGCGGGGTGTGTAATCGGAGTGGGTGAATAGGTGAAGGGGTGAGTAATCTGTTAATTCCTCTTCGTCACCTGGGGCGCCATCAGAAGAAGGGGGCTTCGAGGAATTTGTGGAATCTGTTGAAATAGCGACGATTTTTGCTTTGAGGGTTTTTCATTCCTGATTCGAGTTCGATGAGTTTCACAACGGTGAGGTCTTTCCCGGAATCATAGAGCCGCTCGGCTTCCGGCTTATTCATCGCACAGCCTTTCCCGCGAAAAACACACATGATTTCCCTAACCTTAGCCTGTTTTTTCTTTGTTCGCGCCGTGTGAGGTTCGGATCGAAGCGCCGGTGCTAAGGCGAACAGAGAAAATGAAAAAAACGCTCGTTGTCCCGGTCAAGAACTCAAGGCGATATACCCGTCCAATGAGGACTTTGCGAATTCGACGGTCCGCAACGCGCCTAAACAGCTATTTTGCCGTAGAAGGCCCCTACGCGGCCCTTCAGGCGAAGCTTGGAGATCTGCTGCCGCCCGAAGGAAGCAGAAGGCTGCTGGATGTTGTCCGAGGCCCGGACCGTTGATCGTTCGGTGCAGGCAAGCGGCGGGCTGGAGGCTCGGGGTCTTTTCCAAAACCGTTAACCCCGACAGCATCCCAGATTGACATTGGGGATTACCGTGTTTACCACAACCATGCATGCTGTGAAAATGGGCCGGAGACGGAAGGTCCATAATCGGCCAATCAGGGTCCTAAAGCTTCTTAGCCTGAAAAAGTACATCTTTGAGAGTGATTACAGGCCGCTACACGTCATTGCAGAGGGGGTGATTCCAATCGATTACTGAGTTATGCCGACGTTCGATACTAAGAGTCGGAGATCCATCCTGATGTTTTTGTTTCCCACCAAAATGATAAAGGAGCTATTAAGATGAAAAATCCCAGGAGGTTTTTGGCAACTTCATTAATCGTTTGTCTGTCAATCGGCATTTTTGCTATCGCTGGATTTCTACAAGCTGCGGAAAGTGACAAGGCTATCCAGGGAGGCAAGAAGGCGATATCGGAAGGCGCAAAGCAGATGATTGATGGAAACAAAATGGTAATGGATATAATGGACAAGAAAGGAATGAAAGACGCAGAGTTGACGGCGGCCGAAAAAAACATGGCGGACGGCTATAACATGATAACCAAAGGCGAAAGCATGATGACCGGCAGCACAATGGCGGAAGGCCAGCAGATGGTGAAACATGGCGCAAAAATGATGCTGGAGGCACAGCTAGCGACGTCGGCCGCCGTTGAGAAGCATGGAATGACTGTCCAATGTTCAAGCGTTCTTGAAACGTGCGCGTTAGGAGAAGCAAAGGTAAAGGCAGGTGCGGCGGATTGGTATATATACGGCACAGGCATGTAACAATGCCCGCTCAGCATGAGAACCGGACCCCCTAAGGAATTCAAAGCCCCCTTCGGCAACTCTTCGCGATCCGAAGGGGGCATACACTGTTCAGTGTGATTCCGAGCGCGTTGGACAGCATCCGAATCGGTTGCCCTGAATTTAGTATTTCTGCCAGCCCGGCTCAGGGCATGTTTAGACCTTTTTCAGACGAAGATTGAAATGAGACGCTCGAACTTTACATACCGGCTTCCGGCATGCCTTATCGTGATTTTTGCCTAAGCGTCCGGACAACCGCACCTTCGCAGGGCGTTTTTTCTCGTTTCCATCCAGGCCTTGAACTCTTCGAGGATGCGCTCAGCTTTATAGATTCGAAACTTTTGGATTTCGGCTGGTGAAAGCTTTGCGGCTCGGGCCGACTTTTCAACCCTGTATAGTTGGCCGATATATCCCAGCGCAACCTCTGCACTGCCGACTTTGCCCTTGGCCCCTTTGCCTCGGGCATCGATTACCTTCGCAATTCCTACATGCATACTTGAGCCGGATGTGCCGGATTACCTGAATCTTTGCCGGTATGATATCGAGCTTTTCACATATGTCTTCACCGATCCGGGAAAGTTGTGTTCCGCAGGCGCAGACTTTTTCCGATGTATCCACGGGCAACAACACGCTATATTTCACTACTTCAGGACCCACTTCGAATCCATGCGGCTTTGGCGGCCAGAGCCGGGTGTGGGGTCTGAACTGCGCCGCAGGGGCCGCGATCGCAAGTCAATCATAAGTTGGGAATTCGGTGACCAACCTGACCGGGACCCTCTATCTGCAAACCTCCACCGGGGTAATAAACCAGATCGACTACGCCAGTTCATTCAACGATTCGACCACCAGCAACAGGACAACCCCGTGGTTTGCCTGCATGCCTCTGCGAGCTTTCCGGTTTTGCCGCCTGAGAAAAGTTAGGCATAAATAATAGGGGCTGCCCCCTTTTTCACGGGGCCATTGCGACGATCGACAGCACAGGCAAGCTCGGCGGGTTTGCAGGGCCTTAGGCCATGGGTTTTATCCGTTACGCCGATGGTTCTTGCGATGGGGGAATCGTGTAAAAGCAAAAACTGGAACCACCGTTGACGAGCTGATTTGGCTTTTTGAGCCGGAAAATCCCACTGACAGATTCAAGCTGCCAGGGGGACATGTGAAACGTGGACGCTGGTTGTGCTTTCTTGAATCTCTTTCTGAATGCCGCCAAACCTACCAGACCCGACCCGAGAAGGAGGATTGTACTCGGTTCCGGAACCGACGGCGGGGCGGTTATGTATTCGCCGGAGACGAGTTGCATGTTGCTCGAATCGCCTCCAAAGATGCGTCCGTCGAGCACGGAGTGATTCATCGAAATAGTGCCGTTCGGGTCCAGAAACGTGCCGTATTCGGTGGCGCCATTGGTGTTAATCTGGAGTGTCGAATTCGAACCGACGATGTTGAACAGGACCTGGTCGGAGCTCAGTCCTCCGGTAAGCACAATCGTACCGCCAAACTGGGGGCCGTTGGCCGTAATGTTTAACACCACGTTATTGACGCCATTGCCATTGATCGTCAGGGTGGCGCCGTTGCCGAAACTGAACGACGATACAGTGAATACCCGGTTGCCGTTTCCATCGAGAGTGCCGCTGCTGGCATTGATCGTTTGGCTCTGGGTGTTACCAATATTGATCGTGGTGGGCGTCCCCGTCTCGCTCCCTAAAGTCGAGTTGAGGTTATTAACGGTTGTGAGGGCCGTCGTGACACTTCCTTGACTGTATAAGGGGTTGACACCAAGGCTGAGGGCAGGAATGTACGTCGTGTTGCTGGAACTAAACTGCCCGGTATTCGCTGCTGAGAACTCGACTGTGCCGGTGATGGTGCCGGGACCACTGGCAGCAAAAGTTCCAGTCCCGCCGACCCCGATGTTGCCGGTGATGTTTCCGTTATTAGTATTCAATGTGTTGCCGCCGGTCCCTTCGTACAACACGGCGAAATCCGAGGCATTGCCTAGGCTGAACCCCGTGGCCCATGCAGGGGGGCTAAACACCGAAAGCGCGCATAAGATCAAGGCACCCAACAACACGTTTTTCAAAGAACCAAAGGACACAGGCGCCTCCTTGAGCGGAATGAAAAATAATCGAAAAACTTCGGTCCGTGTCGGGTGATTTGTTTTCATCTTATTTGAGGTCTCCCTTAGAAAGAATGTCAGCCAACCCATATTTGCATGAGTGACCACAAAGCCGATTGGGTCTTACCATCCTTACATGCCTCCCGAACCTACCAAGGGTAAGGTGATTTGAACTCTAGGCTTGCGCAAAAAGCTTAACAAGGGGTATTCTTGGTGGTATGTATTGGGGAGCATTAATACCCAAATACGCAATTATAGCAAGTAAATCAATATAATATAGATGACAAGTCCAATTGAGTTGCAGACCGGGACAACGGGGTATTCTCGGTGGGAGATATAGGGTAGCTAAAATACCCAAATTAGCAGTTTATCATAATTAAAACAATTGAATGGAGATGAAATCACCAAATGAGTTGTTGACCGGAATAGCAAGGGTTTTTTCCATTTTTTCTATTCGCCCTTGAACCGGCGTTTCGAACGTACCCGTTCACAGCAGATCTCCGGGCTAAAGCCGGTAAGCGGATTGACCAGATTATTATGCAGAGAGCGTTTAGAAAACCAACATTCAACAAGATCAAGGAGCGAGGATCAAGGAGCAAAAGTTTCTCGCTTCGCGCTCCTTGTTTTACACTTTTCTCCGTACTATCAGCATGCAAATTCTTCAAATTTCGGCAAGCATATCCGGCTAAGTCGCCGTTTTGCACTGCGTTTTTCTCAGCGTCCTCTGCTCCTCTGTTTCGAAAAGTTCGTCGCGGGCGCGGCCCACCCCGGATCTGGGGGCGCGCTGGACTCGATCACTGGTCCGGCGCCCCCATTGGTGCATTGGTCGGAGTCGGGCCGGATCTAGCCAAGCTAATATTTTGATAACTCAAGATTGATTTTAAAAAACCAGCCGTTTTCAAGGCTTAAAGGGCCATTTCGGCTTCGAATTCATTGTTGTAAGAAGACGGGAGTGGTTGATTTTATCCGGCCCCCGCAGTCCTGCCCACAAAGGTCTATCGAGAATTTCGGCAAAATTCGAATTACCATTCTGCAACTAAAATTGTAGTCAAGATATTGACTGTTTTCAGTCCGGTCCTACGGACATGGCGGTTTTAGAAGGACCCGGCTTGAGTTTTCAGGTTTTGCCGCTTTAGAAAAGTGAGACCATATAACCGCTTACCAACAAAACGCATGGTGGTCCGCGAGTTGGAAGAAGTTTTCAATTCGCTTGATCATCAACAGGCACAAAACGTGCATTTCCCGTCCACTGGGGAGGATTATACCGTGATCAAAAGGCAAAACAGGCTTGCAGGGGCATTGAAGCGAGGACATTTCCACGTGTGCGGCAAAGGTGGTTTCACCCTGGTCGAACTGGTAGTGGTTGCCGCCATTGTGGCTATTCTGGCTGTAGTGGCAACACCGGCTTACATCAACTACGTGAACCGTACGAAACAGGGTGAGGCCGCCAGCATGCTGTTTACCGCCCGGCTCGAGATGGAGGAGTTTTATACGGATAATGGAAGGTACGCAAGCACCATACAGTGCCTGCCATCGTTTGGCAACACCTGCTCCGGCGGCAACAGCGCCGTTGTCCATCATTATACCTTCCATGTATCGCAGAATGTTGCGGCGAGCGGCGCCACCGCAGCCTACTACCAGGTTGCGGCAACGAGACAAATCTATACTGGTGTCGCTGCCGACCAATTGACAATAAGCGCGACCACTGACACGCCGATCGTACAGAATACGACCGCGCTGAAATTTTCCATTTTCCAGTGGATATTTCAATAAATGTCAGAAGGAATTAGCCATGCCTAGACTTGTAATTTTGGGCGCCGTCATTTTGTATCTTATGTCATTGTCTTATCCATCCAGCGCAATGGCGTTCACGGTTGCAGATCAGCCAATTCAAAAGGGTGCGCCTCCCCAGGCTGCTACTAAATTATCCTCTAAAGCTGGGTCCAATATCTCCAAACCCTCTGTGCAAGGGGAAGTTGCCAATATATTCGTGGACAGGATCGAGGGTGGCGCAATCTATGCCAAGGATGGAAGGAAGTTTGAAATTACCGGTTTAAAGGTTATCGACAACAGCCATCGCGTAACAAAAATGAGAACAGCCGAACTGGTTTTCGTAAACGGCAGCCTGGTGGCGGTGACTTTGAAATGAAACGGCCATTTAGATACGCAGGTGACAATTTGAGGAGCAGCACCCCATGAAGCGAGCCCTTGCGATATTTGCGCTCTTTTCTTTTTTCCCACTCGCTTTTCTGCCCGGAGATGTCTCCGGCCAGCCATGCAGCAATTCGATCGTTCCTCCTTTCATTGCCAGCGGCGTCCTCCCCAACATACTAATAATTCTCGATAACTCCAACAGCATGGACGAAGATTTCTATGGCAACGCGGTGGGTTCCTATTCTCCGGTCAGCAAGTCGGTGGTCGCGAGACAGGCGCTGCAAAACGTGGTCAATAATCTACAGTCTACGGCCAATGTCGGAGTAATGACATACACACTGCCCAGCAACACTAGTAATAACTACTTCATTCATAACGCCATGCCCTTTGCTTCCTACGATCCCAACTCATATTGCGCCAACCCGCCCCCGGACTGCGTAACGTATTGCACGACGGGGAGCGCTACTTCAGCAGCAAACTGCAATGCTCCTGTTTCCGCTACCGCTCCCGGCTGCGGCGCCGGTTTTACGTCCCACATCTTCACTGCCACCGGAACGAACTTTCCCGATGCCATACTCAGTACAAGCGTATATCCATTTACCAGTGATCTCACGAGCACAAGAGCGACATATTGCAACCTGATATACCCCAAGACACAACTGTGGGCGAACCCCGCGAACTCTTCTGACGCAACTGTCTATTATAACCAGACCGATCCATACTATGCCACGAGCAACCAAGGCACACTGTATGGGTATTCAGGCTCCGATGACGATTACCACAGCAGTTACAGCACGGCGCAAAATGCATCAAATACGTACGAATACTGCAATTCCAAGACAGGAACCAGCGATAAATGGTCAGTTTATAGCGGCTCGTGCACAAAATATCAATTCCAACCCACCGATTCGGACTGGGCTTTAGGATTTTACAACTGGGGTCAGAGGATGCCATGGTATTACGTTGGCCCAACATGGTTCAGCAACACTGTGGTAAACGCTCCACAGGGGTATCTTAACGTTTCGATAGGCGCCCTGAGCAATTCGACCCAGTATAACAATGTTTACAACATCTTCAATCCAAACATCGATACCAGCAACCCTGTGCTCAGCAGCACCCCCTATTTGAGCTGCACGCAATCGAACAAGAACCAGTGTTCCTATATTGTCAACGCCGGCAATACGCCGACTGCCGGGACGTTTTTGACAGCGCGGAACTACTTCAGCGGGACCTTGAACCAAGGCGGCACCACCTATCCCAGTCCTATTACTTCGACATGCCAGAAGAATTACATAATCTACGTTACGGACGGGTTGCCGGACACCAAGGAGAATGGCACACAACCTTTTGACGCCACCGTCATGGCTGAAGTCACGACTGAGCTTGGCAACCTTCTGACAGGCGTGCAACAAACAATCAGCGGCACGACCGTCACCTTTCCCGTGCTAACCTATGTCCTGGGGGTTGGGCTTACCACCCAAGCAAAGGCGCAACTCGACACGATGGCTGCTGCGGGCGGCACGGCCACCTCCGCCGGGCACGCTTATTACGGCGATAACGCCACCCAGTTTATCGATGCTTTGAACAGCATTGTCACGGACCTTCTCTCGCGTGTTGCGGCAGCCAGTTCCATCTCGATTCTGTCCGAAGGGCAGAGCCAGAGTGGCGCAAACATGCTGCAGGGCGTATTTTATCCCACCAGGTTATTGGGGAACTCGACCATAAACTGGCCGGGTTATCTCTACGACTACTGGTTCTATAACGGCGCGACATATAGCAACATAAGAGAGGATACCGTCCATGACTATATCCTCGAACTCAATGAGGACGACGGGTTAACTTTTACATTCAATACCCAACTCGGCCTTTCCGTGAACCGTTACTCAGACCCGACCGGTAGCGGCAATCCGGCCACATTTGTCAATACCGTCGGGTTGGATTCTTTGACCCCCCTGTGGGAAGCGGGAAAAATGCTCTTCCAGACACCCGCCGCCAGCAGGACAATCTACACTCCGGGGACCAGCGCCACCGGTCTGGTTAGTTTTAATACCTCCAATTCCACCCTCACCACGGTTGCGACTTCTCCCCTGGGCAACCCATCGGTCACTCCTTCCACATTAGATCCCTGCCTTACGGGATCAAGCAATACTGCAACTTTGCAAAACCTCATAAATTACGTAAGCGGGACCGATATCGCCACTTGCAGCACCTCTGCTACGGCCAACGTCGGCGGTATATGTTCGTCGGATGCAGGTTGCGGCGGTGTAGCAGGCGCCTGCCAGGCATGCAGGAACAGGACTTTCGGCCTTTGTTCCAACGGGACCGCTTTCAACAACACTCCATGCGCGTCCAACAGTGACTGTACGACCTCCCCTTACACCACCTGCACGCAAAATGTATGGAAACTGGGGGACATCGTCTATTCCACACCCCAGGTTCAAACCAACTACTCATATTGCTACAACGGCACTTCTTTCAATACCCAGGCCTGCACTCAGAACTCCCAATGCACTACCGGGGCTTATACTACTTGCCAGCAGAAGCAAAATGTCATCTTTGTCGGCGCCAACGACGGGATGCTGCACGCCTTCCAGACGGGAGTTCTGAGCACCGCTGGATTGAATGCAGCGAATTACCAGATAACAGAATTGACGGGAATTGCGACCTCGAGCATGGGTCAGGAATTGTGGGCCTTCATTCCCAAGAACAGTCTTCCCTACCTGAGGTGTCTTGCAGTTCCGCCTCCGAACAGTTGCCATCTTTATTACAACGATTTGGCCCCATACATAACGACAATGAATGCGAACGGGGTGTCAAAGACGGTGCTGATCGGCGGGATGAGGCTCGGGGGCGCGGCCATCAATACCACAACTCCAGCCACTTACTGCTTCAATAGTTCCGGGGCGACCAATGGACAGGCATGCTCAAGTGTCTCGAACTGCACATCGTGGCCATATAAATCGAGCTGTTCCGGTGAATGCTTAAATAGCTCCGGGGTATCCAACGGACAGAAATGCTCAAGTGTCTCGAACTGTACAACGTCCCCATATAATGCGGGCTGTTCCGCCGGTACTAATTATTATATCAATGCGCCGTCGGACACATGTTCATCGCTGAGTTCCACCACCGCCGCGTTGTGCTCCAATACCGCCACCTGCTACAATCCCACGAACTGCACCGGGCTTTCTTCATATTACGCCCTGGATATCACCGACTCCCAGAACCCCATCCTCCTCTGGGAATTCAGCCATCCATTTCTGGGTTATACTTACTCCGGGCCGGCGGTCATCCACAGGCCAACCTCCGGTAATCCTAATGTCAGTCCCCCGACCAGTGCGAGCGGCGACCAGTATTACGTGATGTTTTTGTCCGGCCCGACAAAGGCGACGGACGGCAGTTCAATTCAGGACGTCCAGGCGTTCGTCCTGACCCTTAACGCCAGCCTGGGAATCAGCAGCGTGTACGACGTGGATTTAGGCGGCAACACCGCTAACGGGTTTGGTGGGAGGCTTTTCACCAACGGCCTGGATGTAGATGGGGATGGCTACACGGACTATGTTTTCTTCGGGTACGGGAACTCCGCAGGCGGCAGCGCCACCGGCTGGACGGGAGGCATCGGGAAAGTCTTTACCGGCAGCAGCAATCCGGCCACCTGGACCTATGACATAACAACATATTCCAGTATAGCTAGAATGCCCGTAACCGCAAGGATAACAGCCGCGCAGTGTTTCAACAATTGGTACCTCTATGCCGGGACTGGAAGGTACTTTTTCCCGCAGGACAACTATGGGCTTGCCGGCAATTTGAACTATCTCATGGGAATACCGTTTACTTGCGATCAATACAACCACAATTGCACCAGCATCGCCTCCCTGAACTCCCCGAGCACCGTTACGACTGCATGTCTCCCCGCCAATGCGGCCACGTTGGCGACCTCCCTTGAGCAGGGCTGGACGTACACCCTCAATGCTGCGGCCGGCTCCTATCTAAACGAAAGACTGGTTACCGATCCAACTGTATCCACGGGCACAAACTCGATGTATTTCACTACTTCGGAACCCACTTCCGATCCATGCGGCTATGGCGGCCAGAGCCGCGTGTGGGGTCTGAACTGCGCCACAGGGGAGCCGATTGCACAAGCATGCGGCTCATATACGGTGACCAACCTGACCGGGACCCTGTATCTGCAAACCTCCACCGGGGCAATATACCAGATCGACGCCGCCAGTTCATTCACCGATACGACCACAGGCAACAGGACAACCCCGTGGTTTGTCGGCATGCCTCCGGAAAATTCGCCCCCGGTAGTGCAACCGGCAACGTCTACGGCCAAAGGGGGGCAGTTGATACAATGGATCGAAAAATGAAAACGGAAGGTGGATTCACTCTTATCGAATTGATGGTGGTAGTCTCGATCGTCGTGCTGCTGCTGACGTGGGGCATTCCCTCATACTCGACCTGGAAAAAGAAACACGATGTCGAAAACCAGATGGTCCAGCTTTACAGCAATCTTCAGTTTGGGCGCATGACCGGCTACTGCATGAAAGTCGTGTCGGGCGTATACTGGGGCACAGGCGCCAGCATCGGCACCACCACCGGATACCAGATAAAATATGATAACAGCAACCCGCTTAATAATTCAATCGAAGACGCCGTTGACGTCCAGATTGGGGCCACTGTATTGCCGAAGTACGCAATTACTGCTTCGGCGAACCAGAACAGCGTTAGCTTTGACGGCAGAGGGTTTCTGAATCCTGCCAATCCGATTACATTCAGCGTTTCACCGGACTTCGGGGCTGCAATGGATTGTGTGGCGGTCTCAAACACCAGAATAACACTTGGAAAAATGAGTGGCTCAAATTGTACGCCAAAATGAGAGGCGCCCGTGACCATTAACCCTTGCGATAAACGGGGCTTTACGCTCGTCGAGGTCATGGTGACTCTGATGATTCTGGCCTTCGGCATGCTGGCTTCGATCGTCGGGATCATGTCGGCGCTCGATCATAGCCTCATGAACGAGATGCGCAATGATGCGATGAAGATAGCACAGGAACAGGAGGAAGCGGTAAGGGATATGCCGTATGCCAATATTCAGTCTATTGCGCCCACACAAACCATTTGGAGGCAGGTGAGAAAAAGACCGGTCCAATATACGGTCAGTTTCTCCAGGCCCGCTGCGTGGGTTGCCTCGGGCGCCGCAGGCCTGGGAATGAGCAGAGTGCAGTTCACTGTTAACTGGCAATTTAAAAACAATACATATTCTTATGTTCTGCAAACAATCGTGAGGCAAACGAAATGAACAGGCAGCGCGGCATGACCATGGTTGAGCTGTTGATCAGCCTGGCGGTTGTTATGGCTATCCTCTGCGCGGCAACCACTGCCTACCTGAAGCTTCTGAGGACTTACAGGACCCAGGGCAGGCTGGCCGAGAGCTATATGGCGAATTTGACCGGCATGGAGATGTTGCGCTACGATATCGAAATGGCCGGGTTCGGGCTGCCCGCAAGCCTTGGGGCCGTTACTTACAGCGAAGCCAGTGATAATACGGTAAGCTACTACAATCCGGCAGATCTAAACGATTCGCCAAGTAATCCTCCGAGGGCGTTAGTGATGCTAAACCCGAAGCCGGGCACCAATGTGCCCGCCGCCACAAAGTCGAGCGCCCACAACTCCGATGTTCTCGCCATAAAGTCGAGCGCGGCAAACATCACTACAGCGAGCAAAAGATGGTCCATGGTCACCAATCCAAGCGGCACTCCAACGGTTAAGTTATGGGGGGTCACGGCCCTCGATCCGGTCATGGACTTCACCTCTGCAACCGGCGACAGATTCATTACTCTCAACAATACCGGCGTCCTGCAGGTCAATGCCGGGCAATGGTGCTATACGTTCAACGCGGCAGCCATCAATACCGGTTATTATTCCAACGCCTCCGCCATCGGGTCCCCCAACGCCAATCAAGTCTATTACATTTACGGCCTCGATAACAGCGCCGGTGCGCACATAATGCCGTTTAACCGCGTGGATTACTACCTGGACAAAATTGCCGCAGATTTTCCAAGCAGTTGTGCCGCAAGCACCTACACCCTGTATCGAAGCACGATCAACCAGGCGAACGGCGCGTTCAGCAAAGCTCCCCTTGTCGACTGCGTGAGGGATTTTGAAGTGGCTTTCGGGCTTGACACCAGTTCAGGCGCTCAGCCGATCGTGTGGCAACAAACCTCGCCGACGGCCGCGCAGGTACAGACGCAGCTCCGTGAAGTGAGAGTATTTGTGCTCTACCAGGAAGGGCTCGGCAATACCAGCACGTCACCCGGTAATGCATCTTCCAATTTCAGCTTTTCCGGCACTTTGAACCTTGGCGACCAGGACATTGCCAACAGCCTTGGGGGAAATTATACAACCAACAACCCATTTCAACAGTTGAGCAGTTCGGCCCTTACGGGGGCGCTCAGCAGCTTCACCCCTTCGGGCGCAGACCTTCAATACCGTTGGAAGGTCCTTGAAATGGCCGTCAAACCGATGAACTTGCTGAGCCTGACGACCCAGAACCGATGAAATCAACTGAGAAAATGATAAACACTATCAAAAACCAAAAAGGAATAGCGCTGGTCGCCACTATGATGATGCTGGTGCTTGGATTTGCGATCGTGGCGATAATGTTCCGGCTCTCCACCCAGGAAACGAAACTGGCCACTCTGGAGCAAGGCTACACAACCGCGCTGGACGCGGCCAAGGCTGGAACGGACCTGTTCATCTACATGGTGCAAAATGGAGTGCACACTCCTCCCAGCGCGTCTTTCGGCATGGCTTCAAATCAGAATTGTTTGGCTATAAAGATGAACAATTCGGCGAACATTCCGGCGAACAACTGGTCCAACTCGTCATTTCAGGGCCAGACGTGGTCCTCCTACGGATGTCCAACCCAGGCTAATGCGACAAACACCAACCCCACCGTAAATCCGGACATAACTCTTACATTGTCCAACTACACAGTTAACGTGAAAGTCATCGACAACTATCAGAGTGGGGCGACAGGGAATCCCAATCCCAATGGATGCCAGAACGGCTGCTTCTACTACACGGTCGTAACACGGGCTACCTCGCCGGATCTCAAAGAGCATTCGGACATTTTTTTCGTATACCGCTACGATAAATAGGCGGTATGCTGGAGAAGGCTTGGCGCCGAACCTCGCGGGGGTTGGGCAGTGTCAAGAACCGTCTTTATCTATTCCCGACTCACCACATGAGACTCGAAATGAAGCCAAAACGGGCTGTCCTTCTCTCTTTTTCCGTTATTGCCGTTAGCATAGTAAGTTTTGAGTTTTTCGATCGTCCGGCCGCGCTTTTTTGCGCAACTGTTGACTACAGGATCAAAGAGATCTGTGAGCTAATAACGCGGCTGGGGTTATCTACGCCCTATCTGGCAGCCGCACTCGCCGGATTTATCTACTTCAAGTTTATCAAAAAGAACGCAATGCTGGCAAACGCGGCCGCTTTCCTGTTGGCGGCCGTCGCCCTCTCAGGACTTGCGAACGATCTGGTCAAGGCACTGGTTGGAAGAAGCAGGCCCGGGCTGTTGATTTCCCATGGCGTCTACGGGTTCAAACCCTTTACGAATCAATATTATTATGCCTCGTTTCCATCAGGCCACGCCAATACTATAGCCGCCCTGTGCTACGGACTGGGCGTGGTGACCGGCCGCTTCAAGCATATCCTGCTGAGTATAGCTTTGGCTGTAATGGCCAGCCGTGTTATAGTAGGGGCTCATTTCCCGAGCGACGTATTGTTCGGGGCTTACCTGGGAGTAGTTGTCACTGAACTCATAGCTGCGGGTTTTGAGAGAAAGGGACTTGTGATAGCACGAAAGCCCGAAAAAGCGCCGCCGCAGGCAGCGGAGAAAACCGATGCCATTTAGCAACATCGGGGATATCGATCTGCATTATGAAATGCACGGCGAGGGATTTCCCCTGCTTTTCATAAGCGGGCTTTCCGGGAGCACCTGGACGTGGGAAGGACAAATCCCTTTTTTCGAGCAACATTACAGATGCATAGTTTTCGACAACCGGGGGGCCGGGCTGTCCGGGAAGCCCCTGTGGCCATATACCATAGCGACGATGGCCGAGGACGCGCTCCGCCTGCTTGACCGCCTGCTGATCGAAAAGGCCCTCGTATTCTCCCTTTCAATGGGTGGAATGATTGCCCTTGAGCTGGCAAGGATTGCGTCCGGGAGGCTCGGGGCCATGCTCCTGGGATGCACCCACGCTGGCGGCAAAACCCGTATTTCGCCCTCCCCCGAAGCGGTCTCGCTTCTGGTGAACAATGAGGGGCTAAGCCGCGAGGAAATCCTCTGGAAACAAACGCCCCTGTTTTTCAGCGAGAGATTTCGGACCGAAAACTCCAAAGTGATAGAAGAACACTACCGCGTGCAGCTTCTGGCGCCGCTTCAGCCAGAGTACGCATTTAATGCTCAACTAACGGCAATTTACCTGTTTGACTGCACGGACGCCCTGGCAAAAATCAGCAACCCGGCGCTCGTCGTAACCGGCACGGAAGATGTTCTGATTCCGCCGGCAAATTCAATTTATCTTGCCGAGCACCTTCCAAAGGCTGAGTTGATCCAAATACCAGGGGCGGGGCATGCTTTGCATGTCGAATGCCGAGATATTCTCAACCGGGCTGCCCACCGTTTTTATCAGAAACACCCCGCTTGAAAAGCCGCGTAGCAAGAAGCAGGAAGCGAGAAGCAGGAAGCAGGAAGCAGGAAGCGAGAAGCAGGAAGCAGGAAGCGAGAAGCAGGAAGCGAGAAGCAGGAAGCAGGGAGCGGGGAACGAGGAGCAGGGAACAGGGAACGGGAATGAAGACTTCGGCAAAAACGTTTCAGGACTTGGATGTCTGAAGGAATTCGCATGCCTTCGTCATCGGGATACACGCAAACTGCAAGAAGCACTGGACGTAATCGCAGCTCAACCGGCTGCCTGCATCCGATGTCTGCGTGAAAAGTGATTCTCGCTCCCCGCTTCTCGCTCCCTGCTCCCTGCTCTTAAAAGTTGAGCCTAAGGAAAGCTTCTATTTTCGCTGAAAGCTCCCGCTCGGATCCCCAGTAGAAATGATCCACGCAGGGCAATACTTCCAGGGTCGGCTTAGAATCCGGTTGGTTGGAGAGCCAGTTTTTCATAGATTCGAGGGAGCAGAAATGATCTTGATTTCCCAGGGTGACGAGTGTGGGCACATCAGGCAGTCTGAGTCCTTGAAAAGAAATAAAATCCAACGGCGGCGATATAAGTATGAGCGAATCCGGGCAAAGGCCCATTCGGATTGCTTCCATTGCGGCCCATGCTCCATAGGAATAGGCGGCAAAATCAATGAGCCCGGGGGATCGAGCGCGGAGAAATTCTGAGACGGCGATCAGGTCTGAAGCATCTCTTTGTCCCTGTGCCGGATGTCCGCCGCTTGCGCCCGTTCCCCTGAAATTGAATCTCAGAGTTCCCCAGCCGAGGCCGGCTAGCGTCTGCCGCGCGGCCTGGACCACATTATTGTGCATGTTGCCTCCGTAGAGCGGATGGGGATGGCAAAGGATTGCATTTCGGCCGATGCGCCCCTGCTCAAAGAGTCCTTCGATGCTTATCCTGCCACTCTCAACTGGTATCCCAACCGGCTCTTCAGCCATAATCCGCTCCTTTTCGGCCGTCATTTGATTGATTATATTTGTTTCATACACCGGAACAGCCGGTTTTTACAAACAGGTTTGTATTCGATTCAGGGCAAGTGAAAAGGATGTTGAATGTCCCGCTTCAAATCCGCTCTCGCGCTTAGCGGAGGCTCCGCACGAGCACTGTCCCACCTGGGGGTGATTCAGGAAATCGAGCGCAGGAAACTGAAGTTCGATTTGATAGTAGGCACGAGCATGGGGGCCGTAATAGGCGGCCTCTACGCCTGCTTTGGCGACTCGGCGAGGATTTTAGAGAGGCTGAAAAATCTTTTCGAGAGCGAACTTTTCCTCAAGACCGGCTTCAACGCGGTCGATGAGGATTTCGTTTTTGCCAGTCCCGACGGTTTTTTTAACCGGTTTATGTGGCTGTTCAGACAGGGGGTCTTCTACACCCGCACGATGCTGCATATGGAACTGGTAGCGGATGATATCTATGACGGGATGTTATCCATACTGATTCCGGACGTGCTCATAGAGGATCTGAGGGTCCCGTTTGCAGCGGTTGCAATGGACCTGCGGACGGGCGAAGAGATCGTGCTGACCAGGGGGTCTTTGAGACGCGCCATCGCGGCAAGTTCCTCGATTCCCGGAATGTTCCCGGCAATCCAGATAAACGGACGGATGCTGGTTGACGGGGGCTGGGCGGATAATGTTCCCGTCGTTCCTGCGATCGCCCTGGGAGCTCATTTCGTCCTTGCCGTGGACGCAAGTCACGATATTGAGGGAATTGCGATACACCCAAAGTCAGCACTGGGGGTACTGCTCCGCTGCCATGAAATTACGGGCATTCTATTGACAAGACACCGGAAATCAGCCGCTGACGTTTTGATAGTCCCCGAAATAGGCGACATATTCTGGGCGGACTTCAAATCCCTTGACCATTGCCTGGCCGCAGGAAGAAAAGCCTTCGGGGAAAATGCATCGACTATCTCGAAGCAGATGCTCCTGCGCCGGTTTCGTACACTCGAAGGGGCCATTTATCCCGGCAGGACCGGAGAGTGGAAGCATCCGTTGGTCATAGTATGATTCTAACAGGGAGAGCCTGTCCGCTTTTTTCCTTTGACAAGACACTACTTGATTATGCAATAGTAACGTATCTTTTTAGACCACAGCGATCGAAAACAAATTGCAGGATGAAAGGGGATATCCAATGGCTCAAAGGAGCAGCTTAGCCGTTTTCGTCATGGCCTTGAGTCTGTGCCTCCTTCCGCCCGTGCTGTCAAGGGCCGGAGTCAGCGAGGAAGCCAAGGTCCACGCAGCGAACGCCGTTATAAGGGAGGTTATGGATATTCCTGAGTGTGCAATTCCCCCCAGCCTTTTGCGCAGGGCGCAGGGGATCGCGATTTTTCCCGATTTGCTCAAGGGGGCATTTATTTTTGGGGGCCGTTATGGAGTCGGGGTACTGCTGGTGCGCAATGAGGACCGATCGTGGGGCAACCCCGTCTTTTTCCGCCTGATAGGAGGCAGCTTCGGGTGGCAGGTCGGCGCTCAATCCACTGACGTGATACTTGTGCTCAACAGCATTCGCAGTCTGGATGCAATATGCGGAGGCAAATTCACTCTCGGGGCTGACGCTTCGATAGCGGCGGGACCCGTCGGCAGGCAAGCGGAAGCGGCGACTGACATTTTGCTCAGGGCGGAGATACTCTCCTACTCCAGAAACCGGGGCCTTTTTGTGGGACTTTCGCTCGAAGGGGCCGTAATTCAGGTCGACTACGGTGCTACTGCGGCCTTCTATAACGTTGCGGGGCTGCTGCCGATGGAGATTTTGAAAAACCCCAATATGACGGCCCCTGCTGTTGCGGTAGAACTTAGACGTGTGCTTGACTGGTACTCCACGCATTAAAGACGGGTTCGGCAGTCCGGTCGGGGTAAGCACAGGCCTGAAAGCGGACCGACCGGAGTGTTCCGGCTCAGGCAACCAACCAAAGCGCGATACTTTCCGCGAGTTGGACGAGCTTTCCTGTCACGCGCCCCATGTCGAACTCATCCAAGCTGGTCAGCCCTTTTCTTCCCACCACTACAGTACCGTAGCCTCCCCGAAGGGCCTCGTCAAAAATCGCCCCGGCGCGGCTTGCGACACCGGAAATGAATTTGGTCGAGATTTTCTCCAGCCCGATTCCCGATGAGACAAGGATACGGGTTGCAGCATCAAACGTCGGTTTGATCTGGTTTTCCGCCTCCTCGATCAGCCGCTGCCGGTATTCTTCCGGGAAAATCTTTTCCTGGCCGGTCCATGAGACCGTTATGCCACGAACCACATGAACGAGCCTGACGGAGTTATTTGAGGCATTGACCATCTTTGCTACATGATGCACTGCCCTCATGGCCGACTCAGAGGAGTCCATCGCAATGATCACTCCCCCGCTCCCGGCGTTTTTCCCGACCAGCCACAGGTTTGCGGAGTGCAATTTTGCCGCCATTTTTGCCGCCACACTTCCTAGCACCTGTGCGGCGGCGCCCCCAAACCCGCTACGGCCCATCAGTATTGCGTCATAACCGCGCTGTGCCTCTTGCAACAGATCTCTGGCAATGCCTTCTTTAACTTTCCGGATGCTGATCATAATGGAATATTCGGGTATTCCTATCGCCGTGAGCCGGCGCCGAAAATCTCGCATGAGGTCGCGGACCTGTTTTTCCCGCTCGACTTCCCATATCCTGAGATGCTCCGCATTTGGTAAGTTAGAGGGGTCTTTTTCCCGGTCCCAGAACGATTCGGGAGCCTTGGGCATTACGTGGAAAAGGACCAACTCGGCATGCCGTGCGGAAATTATTCCACTCAGGTAATCGACAAGCCCCCGGGTCTGTTGCAAGCCATCTACGGCGATAAGCACCTTACTGAATGCGCCTTCCATATTTTTTCCGTGGTTTTTATCCAGCATCCAGGGAGCAGTATCCGGAGAGGGTTTCCGGACGGGCCCGGGCAAGCCGGTGACATTATTCTTTTTCGATCGGGAAGGTGAGTTTTGCCCCGTACCACCCAATTAGTGAAACCATAGGGCAAAGGGAAAAGATGAGCAATAAATAAATGAAGCCGACGCCCGTTAACCTTGTCAGAACGTTGGGAGTCATTTCACGCCAGGCCAGGGCGACAACAGACACCACCAGCATGAGCAGGGAAACAGCCATCTTCACATTGATCGACCGCATTGGCCGCGCCAGGTAATTGACCGTCCAGGATATAAAGCCGGTCAGCATCACGATGGGGGTAAAGATTACACCTCCTGCGAGGCAGTGGAGGGCGGTGGCATCGTATGAAGGGTCGCCTGTTATGAGATAGAGGAAAGTAAAGAAGACCGCCGAGAGCATGAATGCGATAGGAAAATGCACCGTCATCGGGTGAGGGTGTCTGCGAAGAAAGGGCACTTTCTTGAACAGAGGTTCAAGAAAGGTTTCTTGCTCAATTTCGGGAACGGACTTGTGCCTGATGATCCCGACCTGCGGATACCTCTCGAGGACTTCGGGTCCGTGAGGAGCTCCGCCCATATCAGTAGTGAGGTCCTTTCCGGAAGAGTGGCGTCTCATGTGGCTCCCTGTTTTCCACCGACTACTCTGACTTACGTCATAGATCTTGCCTTCATAGGCGATATAAACGGGTCTTCCTTCCTTGCCGTCTTTTTGTGCAAGTTCCTCGAGGCTGAGTTGGGTGTCCGGCATATCGAATCTCCCTTAAGTCGGATCGGGTCTTTTGTGCAAACCTGAAGAAAGAAGTATAAGGATCGAAAGGCTTAATACAATTACTACCGGGCCAAAGATCGGATGGTACTCCTGGATTGCATTTCATATGCGGATTACTTATGGTGATTACCATATCCGCATGACTAAAAGTGATGGAGAGCCGGCGCAGTTTTATCGCGGCTCACCGCCCGGTCCGCGGCGAAGAGGTAAAGAAGCCCGGAGAAATTCTCCGTCCATCAGCGCTGTTAAGGCGCGGGAGGTTGGTTTCTTTGAAAGTGGCGTGCTCTTTTGTGCTGTGGGTTATTATGTTTTTCGTGTTTCCCGCCCTTTGTTCGGCAGAGGTGTTCAAGGACGCCTCAGAGGCTCGGCTCTCGAACGGCCTCAAGGTCATTATGCTCGAAAATCACAAATCTCCGATTATATCGTTCCAGGTCTGGTACCGGGTTGCAGCGCGGAACGAAACAACGGGCAAAACCGGGCTCGCGCACATGCTCGAGCATATGATGTTCAAAGGTACGAGCAAGGTGAGCGGGGAGCAGTTTGTCAGGACATTCTACGAACTGGGAGGCGAGCAAAACGCATCCACGGCGCACGACTCTACGGGTTATTTCGAAACGCTTGCCTCGGACCGGATAGGGGTGCCAATCGATTTTGAATCGGACCGTATGAGCAATCTGGTCCTTAGAGAAAGCGATTTCCGAACGGAGAGGATGGTCGTTCTCGAAGAGCGGCGGATGCGCATTGATGACAATCCGCCGTCGTTTCTGCTGGAGCAACTGGAGGCCGCCGCGTTCCAGTCTCAGCCGTACCACTGGCCTATCATCGGATGGCCGGACGATATCGAGAGGCTGACGATCGAGGACGTAAAGGCTTTCTACTCAACCTGCTACAACCCGGCCAACGCTTTTATCGTCGTAACCGGCGACTTCAAGAAGGAAGCCCTTTTGCCCGAGATGGAAAAGGCGTTCGGCAATATCCCGGCCGGAACGCCGGCGCAGCAGGTTTTGATCCAGGACCCCCCTCAACGGGGCGAAAGACGTGTGATTGTCGAGCGTCCGGCCCAAGTAGGGAGCCTGATCATAGCATGGCACGTTCCAAATCTGCGAAACCAGGACAGTTACGTACTGGAGGTCATAAAGGCGATTCTTGCCCAGGGAAAAAGTTCCAGGTTCTATGAGCAACTGGTGCGCGCAAAAACGCTCATACTCGAATCATCCGTGGACTACAACCCGGCTACTGTGGACCCGAGCCTTTTTTATATTGAGGTCTCCTTTCTTCCAGGGAAGAATCCTGGACAAATAGAACAGGGGATCTATGATGAAATTGAGCTTCTGAAGACAACTCCCGTAGGCTTTCGGGAAATGCAAAAGGCGAAAAATCAACTGGAGGCCGCCTTTGTCTTCGATCAGGAATCCATCTTCTCCGTGGGCCAGAATCTGGCCGGGTACGAGATAGCCCTTGACTGGGCATCTATCGGCGCATACATTCCCTCGATCCGCAGTGTTACGGCGCAGGAAATTCAACGCGTGGCCTCCAAGTATTTCACGGTCCAAAACCGCAATATCGGGATCCTGGTCCCGACGGGGCCGTCCGTCAATCTGCCCTCCGAGGCTGTTCCTCAGCCTGCCGGCAGCGGTATAAAAGGAAAGAGCATAAGGCTTCGCGCTTCCGATGTTCGAAATGAAGTTATCCCGTAAGGTGCGAGCGGTTGTCATGAATCGAAAGAAAACCTGCATTGTGTTCATTTTGGTCCTGATCGTGCCGTTGCTGACGGGCGCTTACTGCCTGGGGATGCCGGAGGCCGAAAGGATCGAATTGCCTAACCATCTGAAGGTGCTCGTATTCGAAGAGCATTCGATCCCGATTGTTACGATGGAATTGCTGGTGTCCGCCGGCTCGGTGCGCGATCCGCAGGATATGGAAGGTATGGCCCACCTGACCGCTAATTCTGTTCTGCTCGGGACCCGGTTTTTGTCATTCGATCAGGTAAACGCCAAGCTCGATTTCATCGGGGGCATTCTTTGGGCGGACTGTTTCAAAGACTCTGCAATGATAGGGATGCAGGTGCTCAAAAAGGACCTTGAAACAGGGGTTGGCCTTTTTACCGAGATAATTGTCCATCCCAGCTTTCCCAAATTCGATCTGGACGGACTAAAAGATGACATAGTCGGGGCTCTGCGGGCGAAAGAGGACGAGCCGTTGGAGGTCGCAAACAAGGCCTTCGATAAAGCGCTTTTTTTGGACACCCCTTACGCCAGCCCGGTAGAAGGTACGGAAAAATCGGTTGCCGCAATGGGTACGGAAGATATTTCCAAATTTTACGCCTCTTTTTACCGGCCAAACAACTCAGTCCTGGTGGTCGGAGGAGACATAACGACCAAGGAAGTAAAGACCCTGATAGTTCCCGCATTGAGTGAGTGGCAAGCCGACGAGGTCCCCGAACCGTCTTTCCAAAAGGAATTCGCCGAAGGGTCTGTGAGTGTGGCCATTGATAAACCCGTATCGCAGGCCACGATCATAATCGGCTGCCCGGCCATGGAGAGAGCCAGCGAAGACTACTACCCCTTCCAGGTGATGAACCAGATCCTGGGCTCAGGCGATCTGTCGGGCCGGCTCATGGTTGAAATACGTATCAAAAAGGGACTTGCCTATGATGTCGAGAGCTATCTGGCCGCCCGCAAACAATTGGGTTCTTTCCGCGTTGTTATCCAGACCAAGGATGAGTCCGCCAAAGAGGCGACAGCGCTTGCTCGAAAGGAATTGGAGCGGCTCCAGCGCGAGCCGGTTTCAGAGGTGGAACTCCAGGGCGCAAAGAGTTTCTTGATCGGCAATTTCCCATTAAAATACAGCGCCCAGCAGGATTATGCAAGATTTCTGGCGCAGATCGAATTCTACGGACTGGGGTCTGATTATCCCGAAAGGTATGCCAAGCTGATAAATGAGGTGACGGCAGACGATATTCTCCGGGTGGCGAAGAAATATCTCAAACCCGAGAATGTATTAGTCACTGTGGCCGATCTGAAGAAGGCACAAATAGAATGAATCTGCATCGAAACCAGGTGTGCGAATCCGGTTTTTGCCTGGTATGTTTCTGCATTTCATCGGAAAAGCTGCCGCGTTGCGAATAGAAATTGGATAGAAACACGATCAGAAACTATTGTAATTGAACCCCGCTGTGTTATTTTTCGCAAGGAGTCCAGCCGCAAGCCATTTGGGGGACTCTCCAGGTTGTTTTTCACCATTTATCCAATTATTTAAGCTTCTTATAGAGTTTTAGGGCTTTTGAAAATGTTGGATATGCGCCGCCGGGATTTTCTGAAACTATTCGGAATAGCGGGAACAGGAGCGGTGCTGAGCGGTTGCGGCGAGCCGGCCGCGCGGTATCTGATTCCTTACATTCATCCGCCTGAAGACGTGGTGCCCGGAAAGGCAGTGTACTATGCTACGACCTGCCGTGAGTGTCCGGCAGGATGCGGGATGCTCGCAAAGAATCGTGAGGGGCGGATCGTAAAGGTGGAAGGCAATCCCGCACACCCGGTCAGCGGAGGCAAACTCTGCATGCGGGGGCAGGCTTCGCTGCACGGCCTGTACAACCCCGACCGGTTCACGGGTCCGATGCAACGAAATGCGGCCGGCGGCTTCGATCCCATCACCTGGGAGCGGGGCGAGGCGATCCTGGCCGCGAAACTGTCTGATGCGGTCCGCAAGGGAGGGAGCGGCCGCATTGTCGTCATGACCGACCTGATCACAGGATCTTTACACGATCTGGCAGGGTTGTGGCTGAGTGAAATGGGCCAGCGAAACGGTCATATAATGTATGAACCCTGGTCCTATGAGCCTCTGAAAAAAGCCAACCAGGCGGTTTTTGACCGTGATGCCATTCCGACTTACCGGTTCGATGAACTCGATTTTCTCATCTCTTTTAACGCAGGCTTTTTGGAAACCTGGATATCCAATCTCGAATTTGCGCGCCAATACGGATCTTTTCACCCAATCAGGGGTGAGAGGAAAAATACCTTCGTCTTCGTCGGACCGCGACTTTCGATGACGGCGAACAATGCCGACCTGTGGATTGCGACGCGCCCCGGAACGGAGTACGCGGTGGGGCTGGGGATCATTCGGGAAATCCTTGACAAGAATCTGGCGCCCGACCTGCCTGGGAATCGGAGGGAGGCGCTTGCATCGATGGTTGGAAACTGGCCCGTTGACAAGTCAGCCGCTGTAGCCGGGTGCGATCCGGGCATCATTGAAGCTGTGGCCAAAAGGTTTGCCGGGGCGGCTCGCCCTCTGGCGATCGCTGAAGGCCTTTCGCAATGTTTGCCCAATGCAACCGAAACGGCGGTTGCCGCAAATCTGCTGTGCACTATAAAATCAGGGACTCTCTCAGCGATCGATTTCAACAGGCAATCCTCCCATACCCTGGCCGCCCGGGCTGATGAAGTCAAAAACCTTGCCGACCGGATGCGCTCCGGAGAAGTGGATGTTTTCCTTTTCCGAGGAGTGAATCCCGTTTTTTCGCTCCCCAAGTCCTGGGATTTTGCCGGAGCGATGAAGGCCGTGCCTTTCGTGGCGGGGTTTTCTCCGGCGGTTGACGAAACCGGCGTCCTGGCCCACCTGGTCCTGCCCACCCATTACTCCTTCGAATCCTGGGGCGATTATTCACCAAGACCGGGAGTAACAGGGTTCATGCAGCCGGTTATGGGACCGGTTTTCAATACGAAGCACATGGGGGATATTCTTATCTCCACGGGCAAAAAGATGAAGGGAGAAGACAGCTTTCCCTTCAAAGATTTCTATGAGGCGCTCCAGGGATACTGGACGCGAATATCCGCCGAGGCCGGAATCGAATCATTCGATACTTTCTGGCAGAACCTGGTCATGCAGGGCGGCTACTGGCCGGAGCAGCCCGGGGCAGCCCCGGCGCTCTCGCTGCCCGTGCCGGCGTTCAATTTTCCCGACCCGGAGCAAAAGCCTGGAACAGGCATTCCACTGGTCATCTATCCTACGATACAGTTCTATGACGGCAGGATGGCCAACCACATGTGGGTCCAGGAGTTCCCCGACCCGATGACCCATGCGACCTGGGGGGGCTGGCTGGAGATTCATCCGGAGACCGCCGGGAAATTGGATCTGAAGAAAGGAGACCTCCTCCGGGTGAAAACGGATTATGGGACCATCCGAATTCCGGCCCTGCCCATCTACACGGTACCGGAGGGAGTCGTCGCAATACCGGTCGGCCAGGGGCATTCCAACCTGGGCAGGTTTGCAAACGGGCTCCCAGCGAATCCTTTCGAGCTTCTGGCTCCGGATATCGACCCGGTTTGCGGCGCTATCCTGCGTCAAGGGCTGAATCCGGAGATCGAAAAAACGGGTGAGACTTTCGATATTGCCAATACCGACGGAAGCTTCTTCCAGCACGGCCGCGACATGGCGGTGGCAATAAGCCTGGAAGAGCGAAACAGAAGGGCGGCGTCCGGAGAAAAGCCCCACATTTATTACCCCATGCCGGATGGGTACCAGAAGTCGAAAGATTTCTATCCACGTCAAATGTATAAAGAATATCGCTGG
>JBEKQE010000024.1:0-39349 GCA_049520035.1 Syntrophobacteraceae bacterium
TAAACAGCACAGGATCAGACGCGACGGTCAAGCCACTCCCAAATCTTTCAAGTGCTTGGATTGACCCGATTATCCAACCTTCGGTTCCACATGAATTGCTGGAAAGCAACGCCAGAACCATAGAGCACATCGCAAGCTGGGCTAAGGCGCTTATCAAAGATCGTGATATGCCGGTCCTCGTCTACATTGACTCCGATAGTAAGGTGCGCGGGCTTCAGGAGGTCCACCCGCAGATTTTTACCAACATCCAGTTAATGCGCGAGAAGATGCCGCAAAAGCTTGTCGATTTCGGTTCGATAGGGGCTGTAGCCGTGCTTCCGGACAAACTTACCGAGGAAATGCTCGACGCGGTGAGAGCGTATGTTTCGGCACATGTACTTTGGGATGCCGTAGGGTTTGCTGGCAGGCTCCCATATTCATTTAGCGCAGGAGAACCCGATCTGAATTATTTTGGCGGTCGGTTGCGCGACACCATGCCTGCACAGACTGTCCGGTGACGGTAAAGAAAATTTTCGCTGGGTTCAGTCTGATGCAACCTTGCAGCGAGGCAGGGCAAATTACACATGCGCAGGATTTTTGCCAGATCAGGTGAAATCCCCGTTTGCCTGTAGTAAATTTGGGAGAAACGATCCCCAAATATGTACTTCATCCGGCGAGGTGCTTTTATGTCGAAGAGTCGAACGAATTCCGCAAGGGTCGTGATAGAACCTGCCGGCAAAAACCCTTCGCCGGAAGAGTACGAGAAGAACATGGCTGCATATTTGGGCCTCCCTGTGGAAGAAGTGGAATACGACCCTGATTCCCGGCTCCTGTGGTACAAAGGCAAGTTCTGCTTGGAGACCGGGCTTCTGATAGAGCCGTATCTTCTACCCCAGTCCTTGCCGGAGTCTGAGAGGCCTTCGACCAAAAAACCGGTTAAAATAATCAGACATCCGTTCAAGAACTTTGCAGATATTGCCGAACTCACCCGATCGTGGAGAAATCCAAAATGCGAGAAGTTGCGGCACCTCTATGTCAAGGACGGTGTAATAATCGACTATGAAAAGGCTGCGCGCCACGGGCTGGTGAGGGGCCTTCCCACAACCGGATACACCCGGGAAGAGGTAAAGCATATTAATGAGCGCATTGACGCGCTGTGCGCCGATTCTGTATTCATAATACATAATCACTATTCCGCTTATTCCTCCCCGTCAGCTATAGAAATAGAACTTGCGGCCATTTACATCCATATGGTTCCTAAACTAAAGGCGCATATCATTATAAACCCTGCATGGTTTTGTCTTATCACTTTGAAAGGCATAGCTATCCTGCGTGTGCTGGCGGACTGCCGGATTGAAGCCCCTGGCATCAATCGCGCACTCCCTCAGACGTACCGAACACAGCTTGACGCGGAGCCGAAAATCGTTGCCTGGACAAAGGTTTTGACCGAGAGGGACATTCCTGTTTTGATTGGCCTCAGAGATGAATATGGGCTTCGCACTTTGCAGAAAATCTGCCTGCACGACATCGACAACTGGAACAAGGTTGTGGATATCATGGCACAAGACCCTGAAGACTATGAGGATGAGGACCCATTAGTTCTTAAGAAAAGGGCAGAAGCTCTCGAAGTAGCCCAGCCGTTGTTAAGACATGGGGTCTTCATTCGGTTCTAGAACACGAAGTATGGTTTCGGGGGGGCGTGCTGGACGTATATCACAGCAATTTAAAATCGATAATGGGAGCGTGGTAGAGCGGTGTGCACGTAGCGGGGCTAAATTTTTCTCAGAAAATCCCGGACTTGAAGTGCAGGTCATTTTTCATTACGCGCTAGATCATCAAACCCTCAAGCACTACCCTGGTACAGTAAGCGAGGCTGAAATGCACTCGCTGGAGAATCTGCGTGGCATCCCGTACGACATTAATCCGAATGTTCACCTGCGACTGATACGGCGCGAGTGGAATCGTTTCTAGGAGCAGAATCCCAATCCGAGCAAGCAGGACTTGCTAGAAAAAGCCGCTGAAATTGATGCCAAATACGGCTCACACTTCAAACCGCCAGCAAGGAGGGAAATAATGAAATACTTTTACATTTAACCGGAAAGTCACAGGCGGGGCAATAGCGCAGGCGATAGCCGGAGAAGCCGTGCGGCAGGGAGTTGACCCAGGTACGGCCCTTACGATTTGGAGTGCGGAAGGCAGTGTAACGAACCCATCCACGCCAAACGCGAAGGGTTCACCAGCTCTGGGAATCTTTCAGTTCGTGCCGGACACGTGGGCAGGCATGGGCGGGACGGATCGGAACAGGACGGATATCAATAGTCAGATCCAGCTCGGAATAGCCCTTACAAAACAAAACATCGATGCTCTCAAAAAAGATCTTGGCCGGCAGCCGCAGCCATGGAAGGTTTATCTTGCTCACCAGCAGGGGATAGACGGAGCAACGGCGCTCATTCATGCAGATCCCAACGCCAACGCTGGTGATATCGTAGGAAATCCAAAAGCGATTACGCAGAACGGCGGTACTCCGGACATGACCGTTAGCCAGTTCACGAACTACATCAAAGGTTACGTGGACAGGCATTCGATGATGTATGCGGCAAATGGTGTTCCCACCGCTCAAAACCTTTCGGAGAATTACGAAGCCGGCCTTGAGGCCGTGACCGATCTTGCACGGCAGGAACACCCCGGAGACCCGCAGGCCGAAGAGCGATATCGAAGCCACTTTATTCAGCAGATGGGTCAGCAGATTCACGCCGAGCAGGTGATCAACCAGGCGAACTGGAATACCGTCCGGGCGAGCCTTGCCGGTCCGACTCCCGTCAAGTGATGGCGGGAATTCGTAAGCGATCCAGGGCGCCTCGATGCTTATAACTCCATCTATAAATCCGATCCTTCAGCCTATAACCTCGTTGATAAGGCGATCACCACAAATGCGACGAACGCGTGGGACCCGCCCGCGACAGATCAAACCAATCAACTTTACGATAATCTCAACGGCATGCAGTACACGGACCGAGACCGCTTCTCGAACCTCAACCTCATGCAACACTATGGCGGTATGCCGGTTGCTCAGTTGAACGGTCTGATGGACGCACAGGACAGGATTCGTAAAAATGATCCACCGGAAGCCGCGAAACACACCTCGCTCCAATCGTCTGTCAGCGCAGTGAAAGATTTGGCGGGCTTGGCCGCAGCTTCCGCCGAATCTCCTTTTTATGAAATGGACCGCACCTCGCCCTTCCCGCCCGAGCAGCAAAAGTGGAATGGATTTGTGAGCAAATTTGGACAAGCCCTGGAGGATTGGCGGCAGAATAACGGCGATAGAATCCCGACAGATATGCAGAAGCGGGAGATTGCGCAAGGAATTCTTTTCCCGAACGGCGCGCCAGGGCAACAGCAAACGCCGCAGCAAGCAACGGCGAAACCCACGGAGGCGGCCACGCCGACAGCTACAGAAACACACAGACCGAACGGCGATCCCTTCAGCCTTTGGGTTGCGCAGCAATTAGAGGCGCATGATAAAGTCGTATCTGATGACACCATCGCCGCAACGAAAAAAGCCCTCCTCGCTAAGAATCCCAATATCGAAAAAGAATACCAGGGCATAACCCTGGTTCCCGCACAAAAGGCCGCGAACAATGCCGAATGAGATGGCGTTTGATTTTTCTTTGATTCCTGACGCACCAAAGCCGATGCAGTTCGATTTTTCCGGCATTCCTGACAAACCCAAGCCGGAAAGGACCCCCTACGCCGGTGAAGATCAAGGATCACAGCTTATTTCCTATACTCCCGATTCCTGGATAAACGATGAAATCCCGGCCGCTCCAGCGCAACCGCTCTTTACTCCAGTGCCACGCCCACCGGAAAGACTCTACCGCGAGAATGCGCCGCAGATTTTGCAGGATACATGGAATGCCGCTTCGCCAGAGCCGACTGTAGGTCCTCTTCGTGAACATCCCTTGCGGCCCGATGTCAGAAAGCCTTTATGGACTCTCTTCAAGGAACAAGCCCTTCCCAGCGAGCCGACCGGTATCCTCGAGAATTTGGAGGCCGGTCTTCGCCAGGCGTCCGCGCATGTGGCTGCAAATGTAATATCGCTAATCGGTTTTCCAACGGATGAAAGCGGTGGACCCACCAGGGCGGAGCAGTACAACTCGATTTACAAGCTGATTTACAAAACTATTCTGCCGGATAACGTCGCACCTCCACAGGATTTTCTGGACTCATTAGCTCGCGGGGTTGGAGAGGCCGCGCCGAATCTTGTTGAAACGATGCTGCTTTCCTATGCGACCGGTGGGGTTTTAAATCCGGCGTTCACCGGCATGGCTGAGAAATTCCCAACTTTTGTAGCCAAGCTATTTCCAATCGCCAGGGACGCCCTGACCTTCGGAGCACAGGGCGCACTCGAACCCGAACAGCCGGGCAGACAAGCCGCAATTGGAACGGGTGTAGGCGCGATCCTCGGAACTCTATCGCCTTACAGCAGATTAGCGCGGGTCATAGGCGGCGCTGGCATCGGGGCGGCACAGGAATATCTGACAGACCCTAACGCTACAGCTCAGGATTACGCTAGAAGCGCAACTCTTATGGGCGCTTTCGCGGGGTTGGCCGTAGCGCACGGATTGACCGTGGAAGAAACGATAGCCGGGACGCTTTTTGGTTGGGCAAAAGAAAAGGGTTACACGCCCGAGCAACTTAACAGATCGCTTCAGGTGCAGGGGATTAGGCCGGTTTTGAATGAGTTCGCGGAGGATGTGACACGGGGGTCTGCATCGGTCCAGAAACCTGGAATAGTTGTGGCTGAAAATATTCCTGCTCTGTACGACTTGGCTCTTTCCAGCAAAACGAATCAAAAAATCGAAATTAGATACAAAACGGTCGAGAGCGATGAGGCGGCGAGGCTATTCGAAGTAACTGGCAACAATCTCGAAGGTTATATCCATTCCATTGATAATTATGCCATTCGCCATATCATCAAGGAACACGGAGATCCAGTTACTGAAGCGGCAAGGGGCCAGATCCCCATCACAAAAGACGATATTTCAAAGATCCCCGAAATCGTAGATTCTCCGGACCAAGTAAGGGCTCTTAAAACCAAACAGGGCCGTGAAGGAATCGGGTATCTCAAAAGAGTAGACGGACAGGTTTTTTATGTTGAAGAGATAAGAACCGGGAAAAATCAGCTTGCAGCGGTGTCAATGCGAAAATATCAGGTCGGGGCGCCACGGGCAACTCCCGAAGGAGGCGTCGCGCAACCGTCCGAAACGTTCCCCGACTCTGACTTGGAAAATATACCACCTGAAGTCGATCTTGGCAACACTGGAGCCGAACAGACATCAAGAGGTGAATATACCACCCGAGCAAGCTGAATCTGATAATAAAATCATCGAATTCCGCAACGTCGGCCCCGATACTACAGAAGCAGTTTCCGACGTTTCGGATAAAATAAAAAATCTCGCCGCAACCGAAAGTTCGCGCAACCTATGGCGAAGGCTGACCGGCGCCATAACGATTAATCCGGTCCCAAAACTTGCCCGTGTGGCAAACTGGGTTGCAGACAGGGCCGTCGAGCACGCAAGCGCCCGGATCGCCGTGCCGAAGAACGATATCGAAGCCACTTTATTCAGCAGACGGGTCAGGCGCTCAATGCAGAGCGGGTGACGCAGCAGGCGAACGCCAGAGTTATAAATAATGCTCTGACGGGGCCTGGACCTCTTAAATCCTGGCAGGAATTCATAAGCGATCCTGGAAGGGTGGATGCCTATAACAGTCTCTTCAAAACGGATCGCTCGATCTATGATAAAGTTGATAAGGCCATCACTGTAAATGGTCTTGCCGCATGGGACCCTGCCGCCTCGGCCTCGACCGATCGACTTTACAATCAGCCTTACGGAATGTCGGTAACGGACAGGGACGGTTTCTCCAAACTCGATCTCATGCAGTATTACGGCGGGATGCCGGTATCTCAATTTAAGGACTTGAGAAATATTCAGCAAAAAATTCAGGAAAAGGATCCGGCTGAAGCGGCACGCCAAACGAACATGAGCGCTTCTCTTACAGCCATCAATGACGTGACGGATTTGGCCGCTGTTTCGCCGCAGTCGCCCTATTATAAGATGGATCAAGCTTCGGACCGGGTCTTTGAGCAGCAGAAATGGAACGAGTTTGTTGGAAGATTCGGGCAGGAAATCGGGGACTGGAGGCAGAACAACGGCGGCAAAACACCTTCTCTGCTGCAGGAAAGGGAAATCGCACAGCAAATCCTTTTTCCGCAGGGAGTTCCGGCGCAGGAGCCCCCAGCGTACGCCGGGGCCGCCTCAGGCTCCGAAATCCCAGGGCACGGTGACACAGAGACGCTGGGACGCGGTGCCAAAACCGTCTCTCCATCGTTCGTCCAGCCGGGATCCGATTCAAGGGGTAGGAAGCCAGGTGATTAAAGACATTTCAAAGATTTCGGACTTGCCGCTCGAAACCATAGAGGAATACAGGCAGTACGGCTGGACGGACGAGGAGATTGTCGAAAATCTCAATGATGCGATCAATTTCCTCAATTCGAATCTCCACTCCAATGAACTCGCTCAATCTGAAATTCCGCCGCGCTCCATTTTCCTGGATCAGTGCCGATCGCGCTCGACCGCTCAGCGAGGCAGGATGCTCAAAGATCGAACTCCACTTCCGTTGTTCAATTAATCTCCCGTGAGACTGACCGGCCTTGCCACACCGTAAAGCGCAGGCGAACAAAGCCCGTCCGGCGTGGCATCCGATCTTCTGCTTTGGCCTTCAGCCTCCCGCCTTCCGTCAGCCGGCTATGTAACCCCGCCTCCTTCGTGGTCTTGCAGACATATCACTTGCCTGTGCGATATGGAAATCGTATAATTTTACGGGCTTTGGGGTTGTTTTTTCAGGCGGAATTCCAAAACGCTGGTTATGAATCAACTATGAGCAATTCCGATATGCGTACATTGATTGAGGCCCTGCTGGAGGGTGACCAGGCCCGCTGCATAACTGAAGCGACAAGACTTCGAAAGGCGGGCGCCGGGGTCGCGCAGATCGTCGTGGACGGCATTGGCAAAGCTATGGAGCAGCTTGACGGCAAGTGCACGATCGATCAATTCAACCTGCTTGAAATCATGCTCGTGGGCCGGGCGGTAATGGGAGTTATCAAGGAGCTGTTTCCGAAGGGTGAACCCGGCATGCCGATTCGGGGCACGGTAATCGTATGCAGCCTGGAAGGCGACGTGCACGACCTGGGTAAGAATATCCTGAAAATGGTTTTGACCGCAAAAGGCTACAGGGTCATAGACTGCGGAAAGGACTGCCCTCTGGATAAGCTGATTGAAACCGCCGAGCGGCAACGGGCGGATGCGGTCTGCGTGAGCGGGTTGATCACCACGGTTATCCCACAGGTAAGACGGGTAAGGGAGCTGGCGGCAGAGCGCGGACTTGGACAAATGAGAATCCTGGCCGGAGGGGCCGCACTGAAACAGGCGACGGCGGAGGGCCTTAAGGTGGATTTTGTTGCCGATACGGCTTTCGATGGGGTCCGCTACCTCGAATCGGCGGGCTTGGGAACCGGGACCGCCTGCCAGGATTGACGCAACTCGGATAGGCACTCAAACCTAATGAAGAGCCTTGAAAGAATTCAAGCCACCCTTAATTTCGAGCATGCGGATCGGCTGCCGGTCATCGCGCAGGTATTCGGGCACACTGCCGTAATAGCCGGGAAAACGATTCGCGATTATGTCACGAGCGGCAGCGAACTGGCGGATTGCCAGATGAGAGCTCTTGCAAGATATGGCTACGATGCAGTCTTTGCCGTTATGGACGTAAATATCGAAACTGAAGCCATGGGTTCGAGACTTGTTTACCGCTCTCATGACTATCCATACGTACTGGAGCACGTTTTCAGCAAGGCCACAAACCTCGATGCCTTTTCGATACCGGACCCTCACAGCGCCGGTCGTATGCCGCAGATACTGGAAGCGCTGCGAATAATGCGGCGGGAAACCGGTGGAGAGGTCCTCGTTGTCGGTTGTGTCATGGGACCAATGACCCTTGCAACTCAACTGGCAGGCATTGAGGAGGCATTGTACCTTGCCATCGACGACCCGGCCGGCTTCGAAAGACTTCTGGATTTCAGCACAAGGGTGGCCATCGGGTTTGGCGCCGCCCAGGTCGAGGCGGGGGCCCATGCAGCTCTGGTCTTTGACCCATCGGCATCGATGGCCGTTATTCCCGCACCTTTTTTCCGCGAATTCGAGCTTCCGAGGCTCAACAAAATATTCAAAGCATTCCAGGCAGCCGGAGTTTCAGCGGGCTGGCTCCATATCGCGGGACCGCTTGGCCCCGTTCTCGCTCTTTGCGGACAAACCGGCGCAGACATCTTTAACTTCGATTATTGTGTCGATCCCAATGATGTGCTGGCTCATGCCGGGGATCGGCTTTGCTTCAACGGCAATATAAAATCGCTGGATTTCGAGACCGCACAACCGGAGGACATTTTCAAAGAGTCGGTCAGGCTGCGGGAGTTGTTTTCCTCCAGAGGCGGATTTATTCTTTCGTCCGGCTGCGAGATTCCACCAGGATCGAAGCCCGAAAATATCGCCGCCCTTGTTTCCGCAGCGGGCTTGGGAACCGGGATCGCCGGCCGGGATCGCCACTCAAACCCCGGACAACGGCAAGACGGATCTAGACAGGATTAAGAGGTAGTTTTTTGCCTACGATAACGATCGAAACCGCCGAGGGGGACCGCTGCATTGAATTCTCACCTGGCCGGACGCTGCGGGAGATCCTGGATACGACCACTTTTCGGGTGCGCTCGGGATGCCGCGGGACCGGGGCCTGCGGTCTATGCCGCGTGCAAATAAAGGCCGGTGAGTTGGCCGAACCCAATCCGGCGGAACGCATCTACCTCTCTGAGGGTCAAATCGCATCCGGAGTGCGGCTGGCATGCCAGCTCAGGCCGGTGAGCGGCCTGGGGGTTTCAATCCTTAGCCGGGAGCCGGTTTCCTCCTGGAGGGCATTACCCGGTCCTTCGCACACCTTTCCGGGTTTTTCATCCAACCTGCCCAAATGCCAGGGGAAACCCCATGGAGTGTCTATAGACCTCGGAACGACCCACATCAGCCTATCTTTCTACAATCTTTCAACCGGGCAATGGCTTGCCGGGCGCCGTGGTCTGAATCCTCAGGGGCATTACGGCGCCGATGTGATGACCAGGCTTGTTGCGGCCAATGAATCGCCGCAGACCGCCCTGGTCCTAAGAAGGCTGGCCGTCGAAGCAATCGGCTCAGCCATTATGGACGTTGCCACGCGCGAGGGCATAGGGGCCGAAGAGGTGGTAAGAGTTGCCCTGGTCGGCAATACCGCCATGCTGGCGCTGCTGTCCGGACGAAACTCCCACCTGCTGCTCCAGCCCGCCTACTGGATGCGTCATATAGACTGCCTTCCCGAAAGTCCGATGGAACTGTGCTTAGACTGGGGAATTCATTCCGAGGCGGCCATTGAGGTTTTGCCGCCCCTGGGCGGCTTTGTGGGTTCAGATCTCTTGGCAGGCGTTTTGGCGTCCAGGCTCGTCGAAAATATGCCGGGCACGCTCTTTATAGACTTTGGCACAAATTCCGAACTTGCCCTGTGGGATGGCAAGTCCTTGTGGGTTGCTTCGGCGGCAGGCGGTCCCGCCTTCGAGGGATGCGGCATCGGCTGCGGAACTCCGGCCGAGCCGGGCGCAGTTTATCGGGTTAGCGTATCCGAACCAGGCGCCCGCGCACGCGGTAATCCCGCTCATGCGATCTTGACAAGCAACGTCCCTGGACTCGACCTCGAATTGCAAACCATTGAGGATGAACCCCCCCGGGGCCTTTGCGGCTCGGGGATCGTCGATCTTATCGCATGTCTGGTGGAATCGGGCAAGCTCACAAGCATCGGCCGATTCTCAGCCGAGGTGCCCAATGGAAGGATCGTGCTCCTCAATGGAGACCGGGAACCTCTGCTGCTGACCAAAAGGGACGTGGATATCTTTCAGCGCGCCAAAGCGGCCATTTTCGCCGCAACGAGGGTCCTGCTGTCGAAGGCTTCCATGGGCCCGAAAGAACTTCGGCGCGTCTGCGTCGGGGGCGCTTTCGGCCATTTTCTCAACAGGCGGAGTGCGGCGGCTGTAGGACTTGTGCCCGATTTGAGTGACGATGCCGTTGAACTCTTCGGCAACACTGCTTTAAAAGGATGTGAAGAACTCCTGATGTCTCCCGGTTCTGCTGAAATTATCGAGGGATTGAGGGACAGGGCAAAGCTTGTCAACCTGGCGCAATGCGCCGAATTCGACGATTTTTTTCTCGAAGGCCTCTACCTGGCCGGATGGGCCGATTGCAACGACAACCGGTGCTGAAGTGTTATGAAATGTTTCCAATATAGCGACAAGGACCTCCTGCAAGCCTTCATGAAGACCGCACAGTACCTGGCGGGTATGGCCGCCCATGAGGACGTGTGGCGACACATTGCAGAGCTGGTGGTCAATTTCTACCGCGCCGATTCGGCCGGATTCGCCAGGCGCCGGGCAGATGGTGAAATAGAACTCCACCACCTGATAACGTCCGATCGGCAGCCGTGCCCCTTTCTTTCCTCCATAGAGGTTCAAGAGACCGCCTCCGAGGTTTTCGAAACCGGATTTCTTGCCTGGCGTTCTTTGGGCGCCGGCGATGACTCGTATACGGTTGTGTTCCTGCCCGTAGCCATAGGCAACGAAACCGCCGAAGTTTTGCTGGTGGGCGATCCAACGGCCGGACCGGTCGCAAATGATGTGCTCAACGTCTATCTTGCAGTTGCAGGCCTGGCCGGGGCTGCCATCACGCGGCTCATTTCCGAAACCGAACTGAAAAAGCACCGCGCTCATCTCGAAAAGTTGGTCTCGGAGCGCACTAGTGAGCTCACTGTGACACTCGACCGTCTGGAATTGGAGATCACAGGGCACATGCAGGCCGAAAAGGAGCTAAGAACAATCCGGGACCACCTCGAGGAGTTGGTGGAGACGCGAACGGCGGAACTTGAAAAAGCAAACCGGGAACTAAAGGCCTATTCGTCAAAACTTGAAAGAATCAACGAAGAACTCAGGGAGTTCGCCTTCGTAGCTTCACACGACCTGCAGGAACCCCTGCGCAAGATACAGACTTTCTGCGACCTGGCTAAGAATAGACGTGCACCGGCACTTGGCGATGCCGGACAACAATACCTGGACCGGATCCTGAGTTCAGCATCTCGAATGCGCCAGCTTCTGCGAGACTTGCTCCGGTTCTCGAGAGTGGCTACGATACTGGAACCGTTCAAGGAAATAGATCTTTATAAGATCGCCCGGGAGGCGGCGGATATCTTTGAAAAAGACATACTGGAGACAGGCTGCCTGGTCAGGATTGAAAACATGCCCGTTATCGAGGCCGATGAAACTCAGATGGTGCAACTTTTTCAAAACCTTATCGGTAATGCTCTTAAATACCGCAGCAGCCAAAGTCCTCTTATCAAAATCTGTGGAAGGCGCGATGGGCAGGGATTTTGCGACATATCCGTAAAGGATAACGGCATCGGATTTGAACAACAGTTTGGGAGACTGATTTTCAAGCCTTTCCAAAGACTGCACGGCTACGGCAAATATCAGGGAACCGGGATGGGACTAGCCATATGCCGCAAGATCGTGGAACTGCATAGTGGAAGCATCTGGGCCGAGAGCGAGCCGGGAAGGGGTTCGACATTCGTGGTCAGACTGCCTGTCAAGCAGGACAGGGGGGAGGACATTGGCGCCGGGAAGGCGCCCCGCTGACAGCCCCGTCTCTGCTCATAGACAGGTCAGGGAGAGCGTCGAGAATGGCGGCGGGGCGCCTCCCACGCTACGCGGGACACATCGCTAAGGGGCGCACAATTGAAATGATACTCTTCTGCTTAGTGTTGTATATAGTCTCTCATACGAGGGATAGAAAGGCGGGCTTATACTAAATAGTTACCTTGGTACAAGACCGTCTTTTGGGGTCCTTCAGCCACTACATGCCCTCCCACCGGTCTTGCTTTACAGGCAGTCTGACCACGAATGTCGAGCCCCTTCCCGGCTCACTCCCGGCACTGATGTTTCCGCCATGGCGCTCAACGATTTTGCGGCATATGGCAAGCCCCATTCCGGTCCCTTCATATTCGTTGCGGCGATGCAATCTCTGGAAAGGCTTGAAAATAAGCTCGGCAAACTGCGGGTCAAACCCGATGCCGTTGTCCTTCACGAAGATTTCGCAGACCCCCGTGCGATCCTGCTTTGCATAGACCATAATTCGAGGTTTGTCGGCGCCGCGGAATTTGAGAGCATTACCAATGAGGTTTTGAAAAAGGCGCAGTATCTGATTTCCATCGGCCTCGATACCTGGCATGGTTTCGATCTCGACCTGTGCGCCTGTTTCTTTGATAGCAGCTTCAAAAACATCCGCTGCTTCCCGCGCGATTTTTGACAGGTCTATTCTTTTGAAAGGCTCAGGTCTAGAGGCTACCCGCGAGAACATGAGCAAGTCGCTCAGAAGTTGCCGCATGCGGCTTGCCGAATTGACTACCCTCTCCAGGTAATCCTGGCTGGTACTGTCCAGAACCGTGGCGCATCTTTTCACGGCCATGTCGCAGAAAGTCTGTATCTTGCGCAATGGTTCCTGAAGATCGTGGGAGGCAATGAAGGCAAAATCCTCCAATTCCTTGTTTATCACTTCAAGTCGATGCGCATAGACTCTGAGATCTTCTTCAGACCGCCTGCGCTGGATCGCCACACGTATGGACGCTATTCCATAGGCGAGGTTTTCGGCCAGGTTGCTCAGAAAACTCACTTCCCGTTCATCGAAGGCATCAGGCTCCGGGGCATAGATTGTCAGCGCCCCGACGGCTTGCCCATCGACAATCAACGGGAAAGCGATTGAAGAAGCGAAGCCCCTTTTGGCCGCCTCCGAGCGCCAGGGTGCGAAAGCAGGGTTTGAGAGGGCGTCTTTTGAAATGCTGATTTCCCCGGTTCGGATTGCGGTCCCGGTTGGTCCCCTGCCGGTTTCGACGTCGGCCCATGTAATTTTTGCCTCGTCGAGATAACCATGATCGTATCCCGCGTATGCAACCGGACGGACCGTCTTGTTGTCGTCATTTTCCGCAAATCCCACCCAAGCCATGCGGTACCCGCCGTCTTCGACCACGATCCGGCAGATTTGCCGGAGCAGTTCCATCTCCTCTGCCTGACGCACTATTGCCTGGTTGCACTCACTAAGGGTCCTGAATGCCCGGTCGGCCCTCCGCAATCTTTCCTCGACAATTTTTCTGGAGGTAATATCGCGGTTTACTTCGAGGAATCCCGTTGGCTCGCCGTCATCTCCCCGCCGCAAAGCCCACCGGCTCTCGACAACTAATTCTTTCCCCCCGGAAGTGGTTTGTCTCAATTCTCCGGCCCACTGACCCTTATCGATAACCTGGCTAACGACTTGTGCGAGAGATTCCGGGAACCTTGTGTGCAGGAATTCATAGGCGACATTTTCGACAGCTTGCTCCCTGGTGAACCCATACAAATCTTCTGCCCCGCTGTTCCAGAAACTGACCACGCCTGCGGAATCCACAACGAAAATAGCATCGTGCGACAAATTGAGAAGTGCAGCCTGCTTTTGCAAATCCTCGTTGGCAATGACGAGTTCGGCGGTGCGTTCCCGCACACGCGCTTCCAGTTCGTCATGGGCCTTACGCAGCACCTGCTCGGCCTTTTTGATGCTGGTGATATCTGCGCCGGTGGTGATAAAGTAGTCCCCGAGAGGGACGCTGGTGAATCGGAAATATTTGTCGAGATTGGGGAAATAGTCCTCAAAAGAATGGGGAACACCTTCGGTCATAATCTTCTGCACGACCGGCATGTAATGGTCCGCAGCACCGGGGCCAAAGATCTCGTCGGTAGTCTTTTCCCTGATTTCGTCGAGCGAGCTCCGGCCCCAGGTATCGAGCGTCGGGGGGTTGGCGTCCACCAGGCGCCAGGTTTTGACCAGACCGGCTTCATCGCGGACCACCCGCCAGAAATGCACCTCCTCGGCCATGTTCTCGAACAGGGTCCGGTATTTTGCTTCGCTCTCGCGCAGTTCTTCCTCCATGCGCTTGCGCTCGCTTATGTCAGTCAAGAAGGAATAATAATACTGCGGCATTCCATCCGAATCTGTCACGAGGTGGACCAGCAGTTCAATCGGCGCCCGGCTGCCGTCTTTCCTGATGTATTCCTTCTCATACCGTATAGGCTTGCCGGTGCGAAGCTGTTCCTCCAGCTTTTGCCGTTCGATTGCCAGCCATTCGGGAGGAGTCAGGTCAATTGCCCAATCAATTGATTGAAGTTCGTCGCTGCTGTATCCCGTGAGGTGCTCGAAGGCGCTGTTGACCAACCCGAGATGCCCATCAGGATACCCCACCACAAACGGCTGAGAGCCTATTCTAATAATGTCGGCCAGGAATTCGTTCTTCTGTTGGCTCTCGCGCAACTCATCCTCAGTCCGCTTGCGCTCGGTGATGTCGCGATGTTGCCACATTCGGCCGTGTGGCTTTCCATCAACCAGAATTGGAATATGATCTCTCAAAAGCACCCGCCCGTCGCGCATCAGAACTTCTTCATCCTCGATACGGCGCCTCTGCGAGAGAATTTGTTTGATGCGAGCTGAATATGCTTCGGGATCAGCATAGGCGGGCAACACTTTCTGCAACATTTCCTTAGCCGTCAATCCGATTAACTCTGATGGAGGTTCCGCTATATCAAACTGGTCACAAAAATCTTGATTTGCAAACTCGATTTGATCATCTTCGGTTACCACCAAAATGCCGACAAAGATGTTGGATAGGATTTTATGGAAGCGCTGCACTGTAGTTTGAAGGGTCTCTTCCGCCCGTTTGCGTTCGGAAATGTCCCAGATAAGACCGTTCACTCTCACTGGCCGGCCTTTGTCATCATGGACTAACTTTCCGCGTGATGTGACGTAATGGACGCTTCCATCCGGCCAAACCGCCCGGTACTCCGTTTCATACTGCAAATTCTGTTCTATGTTTCGGGCCAATGCCGCCTTGAGCGCCTCACGGTCGACAGGATGCACAGCCTTGTAGAACTCCTCCGCAGTTCCGGTGAACTTAGCCGGGTCAATACCTAAAAGCCGGCACACCTGATCATCAAAAAAACGTTTGTCCTCGATTAAGTCCAGGCGCCATACCCCCATTTGGGCTGACCGCAGTGCAAGATCAAGTCGGGATTGGCTCTCCCGCAGCTCCACCTCTACCCGCTTGCGCTCGGTAATGTCGCGCCCATAGATATTGAGATACCCCAAGTCTCTTACAGGTACCAGCAGCAGTGAGTAAACCACCTCTTCGCATGTCAGTTCCATTTCTTTGGAACGGCCGGAACCGAGCGTTTGGAGAGCCTGTTGCCGCCAATCGCCCGGAAGTGTTTCGCCCTGTTTCCAGCCTAAAGATTCCAAAAGAGTCGCACTACTCCTGTTGGCGTATAGCAGTTTGCCGTCACTGGATATTCTGAGAATCGGGTTCGGATTTTCACCGGGAAAGCGCGCAATGTTTTCTATCTGTTGCCTCGCTCTCCGCCCCTCGGTAACATCATGGAAGACAAGCACCACACCGCAAACTCCACCATCTTTATCCCTGATCGGAGCCGCGCTGTCCTCGATAGGGATCTCCCGGCCATCACGGGTGATCAGTGCGGTATGGTTGGCCAGGTTGACTATTTTACCTTCGTGCAAAACGCGTTCGACGACATTCTGGGCAGGCTGGCGGGTCTGCTCGTTTATAATCCGAAAAACATTCTGGATTGGCTGATGTGATGCTGCTCCCGATTCCCAGCCTGTCAGTTTTGCGGCAACAGGATTGAGGAATGTTACCAGGCCGGAGGCGTCCGTGGCGATCACCGCATCGCCGACGCTGCCGAGCGTGACCCGGAACCTTTCCTCGCTCTCGCGAAGAGCTTCCTGTCCACGCACGATGCTCCTGCCGGAGAGGAAGTAAATAATGCCGTTCGTGAGGGCCATGATGATGATAAGGGCGATGAGGGTTGCCCCTGTTTTTTCCTGGGCCGAGATAATCCTTGAATCGCTGATATCCTTCAAGCTATCGGTGTCGTCCGAGATAAATCTGACCTTCATCCAGATTTGAGAGGCGAGTAGATTTCTGCGCTCCTTTTCGATGCCGCCGCCAACTCCCTGTCCTGTGACGAACACTTGGTCGATAAGAGGCCCCAGTTCGCTGTTGTTTCTTTGCAGTTGTTTGATAAGAGCTTCCTCGCGAGGCGCCTGGGAAGTCATCTTACCCAGGAGATCATCCAGAGACCGGAGGGCGCCCCTGACCTGGCGAATATCGCTCTGACCCGATCCCTCCTTAAGATATGCCGCCAAAATATTCAGGGCATGTGTCTTTCCGATAATCTGATCGTATGCCCTGATGCGTGCGAACTCGGTATTCATGCCTCTGAGGATTGAGAAGGCAATCAGAGCGGTCACCGCGGCAACCGCAACAGATGCTATGACACTTAGCAGGATTTTGGATTGTATTTTCATACGGGTCTACCTGAAGATCGTGACTAATCTGGGATTGATTTCGTCCAGAGCGCCGGTATAAAGGAAGTTTAGAACATCGGGTGGGTCGCCGGTCTTTCCTTCTCTATCCATTTTCCACTTCGCATAATTATTAAGAGATGCGATTATGGACTGGCTGAAGGAGACATGGAGCCTGGTTTGATCCCATGCCTGATGTATATAAACAGGGCTGAAATTCCATTCTTTTGAAATGATGTCCTTTGTCTCATCCTCGTTTGTCAGGACAAAATCTTCAGCCATCATAAGGGCCTTCAGCAAACGTTTTATCGCCTCCGGAGATTTCGTGTAGTCTTCCCTGGTGGCCAGAAGCCATTGATAGGCCAGGTTGCTCTGACTGTCCCAGCACACGGCATTTTCTCCCAACTGCCCCTTAGCTACGAAGGCATATATTTCAAAAGCGGATACGGCATCCACCTCACCAGCTACGACAGCCTCCACTTGTCTTGCGGGAGGAATGCTCACGGCTGTCATGTCGTATGGCGAAAGGTGGTTTGTTAGCAGGAATGCGTAAAGAAAGTAATCGCTGACGGTACTGGGGCTGTAGCCGATTGTTTTGCCCTTCAGATCCGATGGCTCACGGATGTTTCTATCCTTCCTGGCAACAATCTGGTTTCCCACCGTCAGGCCTATCGAAGCGATGACTCGAAGAGAGGGGTCCTTATTCAATTGACTGGCAAAAGCTATATCGGCTGCCGTCGCAATTTCGGCTTCTCCCCTCAACATCGCCTCCAACGACTCGAGTCCTGAGGGGTACGGCTTAATCGTGACATCGAGACCGGCCTGCTTGAAAAAGCCCTTCTGATCGGCTACAGCGATGAGACCTGAGAAGGGAGCGGGCTCAACGGCTAAAGTGAGCTTGATCGGAGCGATCCGGGTCTCCCGCTCAGCTTTTTGCTGGCATCCCGCTGCCGCCAGGATCACCACCAGGAGCAGAGCCATTACTACACGGCGTGAATGAGAAGGGCATCGAAATTTGCTCATTGGTTTCACCCCGCTCCCATCGTTTTGGGCTAAGGCAATTCGATAATAAAGGTTGAACCTGCTCCAGGCTTACTCGTTGCCGTAATACTCCCCCCATGCCGCTCGACTATCTTTTTGCAGATGGCGAGACCCATGCCGGCGCCTTCGTACTCACTGCGCCCATGCAGCCTCTGGAATGGCGCGAAAATCTTGTCGAGGTGCTGTTCGTCGAAGCCGATGCCGTTATCTTCGACAACGATCCGAGATCCTGAATCGGTATGGGATGCCAGGCGCACATTGACCATCGGTTTCTCGCCCGGTTTGTGGAATTTCAGAGCATTGCCGATGAGATTTTGGAACAACTGCCGCATCTGTGTGGGGTCGGCTGAAATGAGGGGAAGGTCCCCAACATGTACTTCGCCGCCTGTCTTTACGATTCTCACTTCCAGGTCCGAAATGACTTCGCCGATCAGGCCGGACAGATCAACCTCCTTGAAAGGCTCTGCCGCAGTCGCAACCCGCGAGTAATCGAGAAGTCCGGTCAGCAGGGATTGCATCCGCTCCGTTGCGTGGAGCATTCTGTTCAGATAGTCGTTGCCCGTCTGCGCAAGCGAATCTTTATACTTCTGGCTGAGCATGTTTCCAAAAGACATCACTTTTCTGAGGGGTTCTCTCATGTCGTGAGCGGCGATGGAGGCAAAATCCTGAAGCGCCTGGTTGCTCCGTTCGAGCTTTGCCATATAACTGTTTAGCTCGGCGGTCCGCTCCCGAACGCGCAATTCGAGTGCATCACGCGAGTTCCGAAGCTCATCGATGAGACTTAATTTCTCCATAGCGGTAGCAACCTGGTCGGCCACGGTCTTCATGAGAGCCAGGTCCTCGGCCGGGAAGCGCGTGCTTGTCTTTGTCCCGAAGGAGAGCGTACCAATGATTTTGCCCTGGACCTCTAAAGGATGGCAAGCGTATGCCTGGATTCCATAAGACTTTACCAACTCGGTGCGGATATCCGGAGTATTGAAAATATCTTCCGCCACTATACGTTTCCCATCGCGGGCCGCACATCCGCAGACGGCCACTCCGTAGTCCAGCCATTCGATTTTTCGGGCTTCCTCTTCGGGGATTCCGGCGCATGCATTGAGGTGAAGCTTGCCCATCATGTCATCGACCATAAAGTTGAAGAAAACATGACAGTCCAGGTGCTGCATAACTTGCCGGCACAGCTCCTCAACGATTGCCTGGGGATTCTCGGATGCCAGTAATCGAGACGATGTTTCAGAGAGGAGTTTAAAGCGTGATTCGCTTAGCTGCAGTGCCTCCGCGGTCCGTTTACGTTCTGTGATAACATCGAATACAGCTACAAAGTGCTCTTTTCGCGGACTGTACGCAGAGATCGAAAACCACATGCCCAGACTTTCAACGTAGGTCTCAAACCGTTCTGGAATGCCTGTCAGCGCCACCCTGCCATAGAGTTCGAGGAGTTCAGGGTCGGATTGCCTTATGCCTGGAATTACTTCTGACACTTTTCGCCCGACAACATCCCTCAGGCCGGTCAGGGTTTCAAAGGCCCCGTTAACGCCGAGGTAGGTAAAGTCTATCGGCCGGTCCTGTTCGAAATGCATCTTGCAATATGCATATCCATTTAGCATGTTATCGAATAGAGAACGATAGTGCTCCTCGCTTGCCCGCATGGTCTCCTGCGCGCGCCGTCTCTCCGTAACGTCGTGGAAAACCAGCACCGCGCCGGATATCTTGCCTGTGTCGTCCTTGATCGGGGCAGCACTATCCTCAATCGGGATTTCACGCCCGTCAACCGAGATCAGGGTCGAATGATTGGCCAGGGCAACGATAGATCCCTCACGAAGGACATGCTCGACAATATCCGCTAATGGTTCATGAGTCTTTTCGTTGATTATCCGGAAGACTTTCTGAACCGGAAGACCCACTGCTTCCTTAATCTGCCAGCCGGTCAGGGTCTCAGCGACGGGGTTAATGAAAGTGATCAGGCCGGATGCGTCAGTTGCGATCACCCCATCGCCGATGCTGGAAAGAGTCACCCGCAACCATTCGTGCTGTCGGCGGACATCCTCCTCTGCCTGCCTGTGCCGGGTTATGTCGCGGTTTGTCTCCAGAACTCGTTCTACGCCGTCTGCGCCGAGCACAAGCTGATGGCGGGCCGAAACGATGACTTCGCGCCCCTCGCGGGTGCGGTGTGTTATTTCCCCTTCCCAGAATTTCCGCTCGCGCAGTTTGGCCTCGATTCGAGCCCACGGCTCGGGGTGGATCGTTTTCAGCAAATCGTGGGTGAACTGGCCCATGGCTTCTTCCTGCGAATAGCCATAAAGCTCTTCGGCACCCCTGTTCCAGCTCTCGATACCGCCTCCGAGCGGCCAAACGATGATGGCGTCATAGGATAGATGCAGCAGTTCGGCTTGGCGTCGTAGCAATACCTCCGCCTGTTTGCGCTCGGTGATATCACTTGCGGCGCCGAACCATTCGACGATTTCGCCGTTTTGATCCTGCAGTGGGATCGCGCGCGAGAACGTCCAGCCAAGACTGCCGTCCACGCGCAGGATCCGGTGTTCCAGTTCGAAGATGCTCTTGTTCCGGATGGCTTCGTTGATGGTCGCCGTGACGAGCGGCTGATCATCCGGGTGAATGTATTTCTGAAGCCAGGTGTTGCTCGGCTCTTCCGTGTCGGCGATAAAATCCCTGCCGCGGAGCTGGTACATCTGGCCCCAATCCGGGCTCATGCGATACACCACATCCGAACTGGCCTGCACCAGCGCGCGAAACCTGGCCTCGCTCTCACGCAGCGTCTCATCTGCCCGCTTGCGCTCGGTGATGTCACGCACAACCGATACCGAGCCAATGATATTGCCGTCGGAGCCCCTAACCGGGGAGGCACTGACCTGGCGATGCCGCAGCTCTCCGCTTGCGGGAATCCGGACTGTTTCTTCCAGGTCCCTTACTGCTTCTCCCTTCAGGGAACGCAACGGCGGAGCTTCCTCTACGGGTCGGGGACTACCGTCAGGGCGAAAGACCTCGAGACTAGCGGCAAACTCTTCTATGTCGATATTTGAATCTGGGCCTAAAACGAACTCACGCAGAGCCGAGGGATTTGCCAGAGTGAATTTCTTCTGTGCGTCGGCAAACCAGACTTCATCAGGTATGCTGCTTACCAGTGCCGATAACGTGTCTCTTTCCTGCCGAACGGCCGCATGCAGTCTCTGAGTCTCATCCTCCGCCCGCCTGCGCTCGGTGATGTCGCTTCCGATGGCAAGTATCTCAAGCACCTGGCCGTCCTGGTCGAATACCGGCCTGTTGGTCCAGGCCATCCAGACCAGGCTGCCGTCCCGAAGAACGTTTTCATTTATATTGTTAAGGTAGCTTTCCGGGTGGTTCACAATACGTTGAAACAGCCCGCTCAGATCGCCCCCGGTGGACTCCTGCCTGGGAACGAGAATATTTACGTTCTTACCGATGATCTCTTCCGCACTGTAGCCGAAGAACTTCTGAGCGTATTCGTTAAAAAAGGCGATGGCGCCGTCGCGCTTCCAACGGATGATGGCGCTGTTGGCGTTTTGGACGAGTTCGCGGTACTTGCTCTCACTTTGCTGGAGCTCGACAGCCGCCTTTTCACGCTCGGCGGCAAGCCTTGAGTGTTCCTCTGCTTTGTGCGCCCGCGCCTGGGCGCGGTATGCCGCTTCGGCCAGATAAGAGATCAGGGCGCCGCTGGCGAGAAAAACGGCCATGCTCAAAAGGTCGGCGGAATTCGTAATGGCCAATCGGCCTAACGGCTCCATCCAGAAATAATCGGCAAGGACGGCTGAGACGGCCGTGGCCAGCAACCCGGCGCTAAATCCCCCATATAGCGCTGCAACCACCACGGCTGGGTAGAAGGTCAGGAAGACGGCGCGGAGCCCGAGAATTTCGAGGAACTGCAACCGAATAGCAGCGGCGATGACAGCGAGAAGAACACCCACTGCACAGCGGAGCCATACCGGACGGTTCGTTCGATCCCATACCATGAGATTCCCCTGTCTGAACAGGGAGCGCCGGCGATTCAGTCGCAGGCGCCGGCTCTCCCCATGGCTAACCTGTTTTAGAGCTGAGGTCACTTATTATCGAATGGAACGTTTGTTTCAGAAAACCCTCTGAATATCCTGAAGTCGGGATTCTATATCATGCATGATGGAAATAAGAAAGATTTCTTGAAATGGACGGAATACGACGGGAGAGGACCGGCCCTTCGGATTCTCCGAGGACGGCGAATTTGTGCCGAATTACAATGAGTTGGCATTTGTTTGCTAAATGTTAACAGTTACCGTCTCCTTAGCCATAATCCAACCCCCTGCGATTGGTCGAAGGCCCTTGCCCCTTTTAGCGATACTTCTCAGACCGGCATGCTACAGGTTGAGGCATTCCTTTATCTTATCTTCCCTGAAGCCTACAATGACCTTATCGCCTATAATAAGTGTAGGGAAAGAGCAACTGGGGTTGATTTCCTTGATCTTCTCCAAAATGATCTTCTTTTCCTCCCCTTCCAGTTGATCCACATCGATGCAGTCATACCTTATCCCACAGCCATCCAGGAACTCCTTGCAGTTTTTGCAGTGGATACAGGTACTTAAAGCGTAAAGCGTCACATCGCAAGCATCCATCTTCGCACCTCTTGGGTTTGGTTTGTTTGATCCGCGATCGAGTCTGCTCCCACCCGCAATCAAAGACAGACGAAGGGCTTCATGAGTTCAGTTTTTCCGACTCCACCCTGGCAAGGTCAAGCTTTGCAGCGAGCAACTTCCTATAGAGTGACTCAACTCTTGCCGAGTTTTTTGCGACTGCAGCTTTGAGCAGGTCTCCCTCCAGTTCCGCCACTTCCAGCCGCTCATAATAATCCATAGTCTCCTTGAGATGAGCCAGAACGATCTTGCCGGTCAGAAGGGGATGGTTATTCGTCACATTAGCATCCTTGAACCGTACTCCATGCTCCAGTTCGACTTCGAGGCCCTTTCTGAAGCTCTCGACATCAATATTCATTCCCTCCGTGTTCACCTCGGACAAGATGACACGGGCCTCCTCGAGGAGAACCGCCGAATCACCCCGTGTCGTCCAGTCCCTTATGTTCAGGAGGGTGCACACCCGTTGGACTTCTTCAACCGTCACGTATGCAGGTATTTCCATGAAAACCTCCATTCAGATGTAATATCAACCACTTGAAGCATGCGCTACTTTGACGCGAGTGACTTCCTGGCTATTTCCCGCCCATAATCTTGAGCCATTTTGTTTCCGCCGCCAAGATCTGCAGATTTCAATCGCAGTGGCTCCTGAACCATATTCATCTTGAAAATATGCGTCATGGTATCGAAAATACGCCCAGGCGCCTCTCCACTCCATCCAAAAGCACCAAAGGCCCCACCGGCTTTTCCCTCGAGGTCCGCTTTTTCAGCAAGAAACAGGAATGTCTTCATAGATTGAAGCATCTCGCCATGATAAGTAGGCGATCCGAGGACAATTGCGTTGTAGTCATTAAGTGAAATGCCGCCTTTGTCGATCTCGGTCACATTGCGAACCTCAATGTCATAACCTTCGAAACGCATTCCCTCGGCAATCAATTGAGCGATTTTTTGAGTCTGATTGGTTCTCGTTGCAAAGACTACGAGCCCTCTGGGCATGACCATTCCTCCTCTGGATTAAAACCGCGCCGGACTTTATCCCGGGTCCCTCTGCACTCGCTCCTCCTGAGTTAATGCCGCGCGGTAGTGGCAAGAATAGTTATCTTCAGATAACCAGTCAATGGGCTGGCCTCCTTTGGAGATCATTTTTCGAATTCAGATCATATGCTCAGAATAAAGATCGTAACATCAGCCTGGGTGATTATCTTTGAGATTCATGCGAGGTCCATGGCTATTTTTAACTCAGGACTCAGAAAGGAGTGGTTATGGAAGAAAAAAAAGGAAATTTCGATGAGCGATACCATGCCTCCTATGCTTGTAAATTGAAGACCGTTCCACTGGAGAAGATTGAGACTGCAATAGCGAAGGCCGTAGGGGAATTAACCCACGACAGGGTAGAGTGCACGATAATGAATTTCAATGCCGAGAGCCCGGAGGCGGAGATTGTCATTTCACTGGACATAGGGAGAGACAAACGATATTCGAAGTGAATCAACGTCTATATGTCCAGCCAGGCATCAAAAGGCCCTCCAAATGGCAAAGAAGGCCACAAATCAAACCACAAAGGGAAGGCCCGCGCGACAGTCCGAGGTATCTGCGGACACCGATGGAGGGAGCGCTTCTTTAACCTTTTCACCGCCTGAAGCTGAGACGGCCGATATTTTTCCCATAGTGGCGCTGGGCGCCTCCGCCGGTGGGCTGGAGGCCCTTGAATCTTTCTTTTCCAATATGCCTGCGGATCCTGGGCTTTCCTTCGTTGTCATACAGCATTTATCGCCCGGGACCAGAAGCGTTATGAGGCAGCTCTTGCAGGCCAAAACAAAAATGGCCGTCCACCTGGTGGAAAACGGCATAAAAATCGAGCCCAACAAGATCTATGTGAATCCGCCCGGCATGGAAGTCTCCCTTCTGGGCCGAACCCTTCATTCTACGGAGCCAGGAGGAGGCAAAGCCCCTTTATTCCCGATCGACTCCTTTTTCCGCTCTCTTGCCGCGAGTGAGAAAGAAAAGGCCATTTGCGTCATCCTCTCGGGGACGGGAACGGACGGCACCCTGGGGCTTCGGGCCGTCAAGGAAGAAGGCGGCGTGGTGATCGTCCAGGATGCAAATCAGGCCAAATTCGACGGAATGCCCAGGAGCGCCGTTGGAACAGGCCTTGTCGATATGGTCCTGCCTGTCGAGAAAATGGCCGAAAAAATTTTGAGCTATGTGGAGCGGCCCCACATAATGGTCACGGAGAAAAGCGAAAGGGTCCATAAGACAGTCAAGAATTTCCTGGAAAGAATACTTCTTTTGATCCGGGACCGGACCCGGGTCGATTTTGCGGACTACAAGCAGTCCTCCATCCGTCGGAGAATAGAGCGGCGGATGGCAATACATCAAATAGATTCCATAGAAGACTATTTCCGCTATCTCGAGGAAAATCCGTCTGAAGCAGAGGCCCTCCATAAGGATTTCCTCATCGGCGTAACCCGGTTTTTCAGAGATCCCGAGTCATTCGAGGCCCTTTCCGAAAGGGTCCTGTCAGAGCTGATCCAAAAAAACCGGCAAAACTCCACCCTGCGAATCTGGGTCCCCGGCTGCTCGACCGGCGAAGAAGCCATTTCAATTGCTACACTTCTTTTCGACTGCATGGAAAAACTAAATGTACACCACAGTGTCCAGATATTCGGGACCGATCTCGATCCCTCCGCCATAGACCGTGCCCGGTTGGGCGAATACCCGGAGAGCATTGTATCTGATGTATCCGAAGAGCGCCTGGAGCGCTTTTTCGTAAAATCCCAAAATGCGTACAGGATAAAAAAGTTCATTCGGGACATGATCGGCTATGCGGTCCAAAATGTAGCCCAGGGTACGCCCTTCTCAAAAATGGACCTCATAAGCTGCCGCAATGTTCTAATCTATATGGGCATGAAGCTCCAGCGAAAGATACTTCCCATTTTCCACCACTCTTTGAATGAAGGCGGGTATCTTTTCCTTGGCTCTTCGGAGTCCATCGGGAGGTTTGACGATCTTTTTTCCACAATTGAGACTCACTGCAAGATTTATCAGCGAAAAGACATCGGCTCAAAGCCTTGGGCCGGAAATTTTCCACAAACCGAGGAGGCCTATGACCCAATACCCCCGACCCAGGGTCGGCAAGACCCCAAAAAGGAAAACCTTGGCCATTTGAGCGCAAGAGCCATCGTGGACCTCTTTGCTCCGCCTTATGTCATAGTCGATGAAAAAAATGAGGTCCTCTTTTCACATGGCACGGTTGAAAAATATCTGAAGCTCCCCGAGGGAGAGTCGAGCCTCAACATCTTTAAGATGGCGAAGGAGAGCTTACGTCTCAAACTCGAACTGGCCCTCTATGAAGCCGCAAGGGAGGGCAAGCCGTTACGCGTGGCAGACCTTGTGCTAAGTGAAAAAGGAGAATATCAGATTTTCGATCTTGCGGTTAATCCTCTCAGCCAACCAAAGGGCTTGAGCGTTGTTGCCTTTATCGAAAAGGCCGCATCAAAAAAACTGAAGAAAAAAAGGCAGGCTGCTTCAGTTGAGGACATCGATCCCCATATTGCGAGACTCGAACGGGAACTCCAGGCCACCAGAGAGCACCTCCAGGCTACCGGAGAGGAGATCGAAGCTTCCAACGAGGAGCTTAAATCGGCAAACGAGGAATTGCAGTCCACAAATGAAGAGCTAAACACACTGAACTCCGAGCTTCAGAAAAGCCTCGATCTCGTAACGGAGTTAAGCAACGATCTGAACAACCTTCTTTCAAGTACCGAGATTGCTACGATCTTCCTGGACAACCGCCTACATATCAGACGCTTTACTCCTTTCGCGACGAAGATCCTTAATCTCATAGAGGCGGATATCGGAAGATCGATAGGCGACATCACATCGAAAATTACCGGACTTGACCTCCGCAAGACAGCCTCTGCGGTCCTGGACACCCTGCACCGGGAAAGCCATGAGATTCTGGATGACGACGGCAACTGGTTTTCGGTCCGGGTGCTCCCTTACCGCACAATCGATAATGTAATCGATGGGATTGTGATTAACATTATAGATATTACAGAAGCAAAACGCATTCAGATGTTTGCCGAGGATGCCGGAGCATACGCTGAGAGCATTGTGGAAACCGTTCGAGAGCCTCTGCTGGTCCTCGACGGCGATTTTCGGGTTGTCTCGGCCAACAAAGCTTTCTATGAGACATTCAGGATTTCCAGGCAGGAATCGGAGGGGAGCCCCGTTTACGAACTCGGCAGTGGCCGGTGGAACATTCCAGCGTTGCGGGAACTTCTCGAAAAGATCATACCCGAGAAAAGCTCGTTTCATGATTTTAGAGTCGAGCATGATTTCCCGCTGGTCGGTCATCGGGTCCTGGTCCTTAATGCCAGGCGAATCGAACAGAGGGGCAGCCGGCCGCATCTTATCCTCCTTGCGATGGAGGATATCACCGAATGAACGACTGTGATGCAAAAACCGCCGAACTTCGTAGACGGGCTATGGAGACTCTAAAATCCAAATCTTCACCGATGGAGAAGATGCCTGCTGAGGATGTGCGCAATCTCGTAGAGGAGCTGCAGATTCACCAGGTTGAGCTCGAAATGCAAAACGAAGAGCTTCGCTCCGTCCAGTGGGAACTGGAGCAGTCCAGGAAAAAGTACTCCGACCTGTATGATTTCGCTCCTGTGGGCTACCTTACTTTAAGTGAAGAAGGCAGAATAGTTGAAGCTAATCTGACTGCCGCAAAGCAACTGGGAATAGAAAGAAGCCTCCTGATCGGAAAGCCGTTCAATCTTTACGCGGCTGAAAATTACAGGGAAGAACTGCACCTTCATTTGAGGAGGGTCTTTAATACAAAACAGCCCCACACCTGTGAGATAAAGCTTGACGGAAGGGGCCGGGTCAATTTTTACGTTCAACTTGACAGTACATACCTGCTGGATTCAGACGGTCAAAATCTTGCCCGGACGACAATGACCGAAATCTCGGATCGAAAGAAAACGGAGGAAAAACTTAAGGCCCTTGCGGGAAGACTTGATCTCAGTAACCGGGAACTCGATCAATTTGCCTTTATTGCCGCTCATGACCTTCAGGAGCCTCTTAGAAAAATCCTGGCCTTCGGGGACCGTCTTGGGACCAAATATAGAGAGAAGCTGGACGAAGAGGGAAAAGAGTATCTCATCAGGATTTTGAACGCATCCAAGCGCATGCAGCAGTTCATCAGCGATCTACTTAAATATGCCCGCGTGGCTACCCATCCCGAACCTTCGGACACCGTCGATCTGCGAGAGGCTGTCATGGAAGTGATTTCGGACCTGGAGATAAAGATTGAACGGTTTGGAGCCAATGTGGAAGTTTTTGAGTTGCCTGCCGTCAAGGGTGCAGAAAGCCAGATGCGTCAACTTTTTCAAAACCTCATTGCCAACGCACTGAAATTTCATGGCGAAGCACAGCCCCGCATAAAAATATATTCCCGGCCAACGGGTCATGATTGCCGGATATTCGTAGAAGATAACGGCATCGGTTTCGATGAGAAATACCTGGACCGCATATTTGAGCCTTTTCAGCGCCTTCACGGGAAGAGCGCCTATGAGGGTACCGGGATGGGACTTGCCATCTGCCGCAAGATAGTCGAGCGGCATGGGGGGAGTATTACCGCGAAAAGCAAGCCGGGTGAAGGATCGACATTCATAATAACCTTGCCGCTGGAGCAAGTTGCCTGATAGACACTTAATATTAGGGCAGACCGGAGGGAAATCGTTACATTAATATTCCCGGATAAATCTCAATATTTCTATTTGCTCTACACGCAAGGGGCACTCCTTACCGAACCCCTCTCTTTCGGCCAAGGCACAAGTCACCGTTTCGTCCCAATCCTCCAGGTTTTCCAGATAACCTTCATCATCCACCTGGATTTTCTTTCCCTCGTACTCAAATGTTGACATGGGCTTTCTCCAAAGCATGCTGGAATTCGTTTAAATACCCTGAAGGCAGATAACCCTTATCCGCAAGACATTTTCAAAAAACCGGCTGCGTTCCACTCTGTCTAACGGGCTGCTGCACTGCTAATATAAGGATTTCGCCGATTATGTTCAACTCATTGAGAAAGCGGGGCTTTTACTCTAATGGATGAGGCCGAATGAAAGCAGAAAGATACTGTGCTTTCTGGACCCGCTGGCACTCATTTGACGAATGAGCTTCCAGGAAGAGGGGGAAATACGAAAAAAAAGCCGGAGCTTTTCATGGCTCCGGCTAACGTTCGTTGTTACTGTCTTTGGCTAAGCTTTGATTAGAGCTTTCTTACGTTTGCGGCACTTGGCCCTTTGTTGCCTTTTTCTTCCGCGAAACTGACCCGGTCGCCCTCGCTCAGAGTCTTGAAACCTTCGCCTTCGATGGCTGAGTGATGAACGAACACATCGTGTCCACTGTCAGCTTCAATAAAGCCATAGCCCTTTTGATCATTAAACCACTTTACTCGACCTTCCACCATTTCTTGATCCTTCTTTAAATTTTGTGTTTTTTTCACTGCTCTTTTGGTGCGGCACTAAGAGCTACTCCGGAACCGCACCAATTAATACCGGTGAAAGATCGATTTCCTGCGTAACTCAAAACTACCTACTCCATTGGCACGCAGGGATTATAACCGATAATCTCAAAATTGCAATCTATTTCGCAATGTTCTTCTCTCATGTCCTTTTCTTTTTCTAAACCGGCTTTCCCCCCTGTACTCATTTTCGTGAAAAAGCACTTTTTCCGGTTTACTATCCAAATTTTTCCAGGGTCCTTATCATTACTTAGTGAGGATAAAGATATGAAAGAGATTGAGAACTCGCTGACAAGGACACCTTATCCCAGTATGCTCACCGGACGTGTCTAAGGCCGGTTCCTGCAGTTAACGGTTCAACTGTCCGGGGCGCAGCACATCGTCGAAATCGGCGCCTTTACCGGCTACTCGGCCCTTGCCATGGCCGAGGCCCTGCCCTACGACGGGGAAATCCTGACCATCGAACATAATCTTCACTATGCAAAGATCGCGCAGGGTTTCTTCGGCAGGAGCCCGAGCGGTTTCAAGATCACGCTGCGCACAGGTGACGGGCTGGAAATCCTTAAGACCCTGCCGGATGCAAAGACAGACCTTGTCTTCATTGATGCCGACAAGCAAAACTACGGTGGATATTACACGGAATCGATGAGGATTTTGCGTAATGGCTGACTGATACTTGCCGATAATGCCCTGTGGTACGGCAGGATTTTCGATCCGAAAGACGATGAAAGCCGGGCAATGGCTGACTTCAACGAATTGGTGAAAGCAGACGGCCGGGCCGAAAAGCTGTTCCTTACAATCCGTGACGGGATTTACTTAATCAGGAAACGTCCCGCCGCTGAATGAATCCCGGCAATAGACAGGCAAATCATCAACGCTTCGTTTTCTTGACCGGCAGTGGTATAGAACATCCTGAATCTTAAGCTCCCGGCGCGGGTCCCGGGCACTCCTCGATTATGGACTTATAAGCGACCCTGTGCGGTAATCTGGTCATTCAATTTACCGCCTTTAGGCGGAAGGTCCCCCGCATAGCGTGGAAGGCATCCCCGGAAGGGTCTATCGCGCGCGTTGGGCGGTCGCGGGATGCCTTATTTGTAATGCTGCAATCGGAAAAGACAAGAGGTGAGCCATCTTATGGCAAATGCCAACGATTGGCGTCCACAAGTCAATCCCTGGTTTATTGCGGCCACTATGGTCCTGCCCACGTTCATGGTGGCGTTGGATACATCGGTCGCCAATGTCGCGCTTCCCCATATCGCCGGAAGTCTGTCGGCCAGCGCCGACGAAGCTACCTGGGTGCTCACCAGCTACCTGGTCGCCAATGCCATTGTACTGCCCATTTCGGGCTGGATCACCCAGTTTCTGGGCCGACGCCGCTTCCTTATAATCAGCATGATCGCGTTCACGATTTCATCTCTTGCGAGCGGGGCCGCCGTGACCCTGGATATGGAGATAATCGCCCGTGTAATCCAGGGCGCGAGCGGGGGCGCGTTGCTTCCGGTATCTCAGGCTATCCTTCTCGAGAGCTTTCCGCAGTCGAAAAGAGGAGAAGCCATGGCGGTCTATGCCTTCGGAGTCATCGTAGCCCCCGTCGTCGGCCCCACGCTCGGCGGCTGGATTACCGACAATTACTCATGGCGCTGGATCTTTTATATTAATTTACCGGTCTGCCTGCTGGCCATTTTGCTGACCGGCTTGCTTATCGAGGACCCTCCATATATCCAGGCGAAAACCCGAAAATCAGTCGATTACGTAGGCTTTATTCTGATGGCTGTCGGCCTCGGGGCGCTGCAGGTCGTTCTTGACAGAGGGGAAAGGGCTGACTGGTTTTCTTCCGCCTGGGTGTCGCTGGCCGTTATCGCTTCTGCGGCCTGTTTGCTGGGTTTTGTAATTTGGGAGTTAAATTCCAGGGAGCCGATAGTCGACCTGCACATTTTGGCGAACCGCAACTTCGCTGTTGGGATCGTTATGGCCACGGTCTACGGAATCATCCTGTACGGAGCCTTAGTGATGCTGCCTCTTTTTCTGCAAAACCTTATGGGATACACTGCACTTGGAAGCGGACTGGCGATTACTCCACGCGGACTGGGTGCGCTCGCTTCGGTAGCTCTTGCAGGCCGGCTCGTGAGGAAGATCGACGGCCGCATCATGATTATTGCCGGCTTCATCATCCTTGCTTTGGGCAGCTTTCTTCTGGGTGAAATCAATCTTGACATTTCCATCAGCAGTATCATCTGGCCCAACGTTATCATGGGATTTGCTATTGGGATGATCTTCGTTCCCCTGACCACTATTGCAATGGGGAGCTTGCCCAATGAAATGATAGGTACTGCAACCGGCCTGTATAATCTGATGCGGGGTATGGGCGGGAGCATCGGCATTGCGGTAGTCACCACTTTGCTTGCCCGGCATGCTCAACTGCACCAGTCGGTAATGGTCTCTCATCTCACGCCGTACGATCCGGCGTTTCGAGAATCATTCCACAGGCTGACGGAGTTGTTCTCCACTCAATGCGATCCGGTTACAGCCATGAGAAAAGCTTATCGGTCCACCTACGATATCCTTGTGGGCCAGTCTACTCTCCTGGCGTTTGTCGATAATTTCAGGCTCCTTGGTTACTTTTCCCTGGTTGGCGTCCCGTTAACGCTGTTTTTCAAGAGTGTTGCCTTGAAGAGAACTATACGGTCTTCTATCGCGGAATGATATGTGCCTAATCGGCCCGCACGGAAAGGGATGGTGAGAGGGGGAGACGCGGTGATGGGGAGAAGGTTCTGTCCCCGTATCCCCGCGTCCCTGTGTCCTCTGCGTCTTTGCGGTGAATTTTTCTGTGGTGTGTCCCAAACTGGCCTGCATGGTCTGATGGACATTTCCGCTTATTCAGTATAAAAGACATTGACAATAGTTCAACTGCGCCTTTACTTCGAAAGGGCCGCCCACAAGGGGCTGGACTACGGTTCGCTCAGGCAGCTTTAATGGTTCAGGGTGTCCCAGAGGGGCATGAGTTACTGCGGTAAACGGGTACTTTCAGCGAAGCCCAACCTGACGAGGTCCACAAAATGGCTGGAAAGATCCTGCTGGTTGAAGATGACAGTGACTTGCGTAATATGCTTGACGCTTTTTTAGGGGCTAATGGATATAGTATCGACGCGGCTGAAGGAGTGAAGACAGCCCTGGAATTAATGGAATCCAATGACTATGACATTGTGCTGATTGACAAGAACATGACGGGAATTGATGGGAACCGGGAAGGCGGCCTTGACTTGCTCAGGCATGTGCGATCGCAGTCCTTGCCCTCCGAGGTCATCATGATGACTGGGGACCCAACCGTCGAGACAGCCATAGAGGCCCTGAGACTAGGTGCTTTCGACTATATACCCAAGCCGTTTTCCCTGGAATATCTTCGATTAAAGATAAGCAGACTCTTGCAATACAGGAGTTTCATCAACCCGGATTACGCTATTGGGGTCTATAGAGGCGTTCGTGAGAAAATGCTCGGCTTGATCGAGAACGGGTCCCGAATGTCACACAATGAACTGGAAAAGGCATTGTTGTCTCTGAATGATGAAATCGACAAATTATTCACAATCCTCAAAGAAAGCGAGAGGATCATGCTTTCGGAGAGAGAATCACTTGCCCTTATTGCAATTTTGGCCGAACAGTTGAAAATGAACCTGCCTGAGGTGGATAGCAATTTGGTAGAAGAGATTTCCAGGCTATCCGACAAACGCATATAGCTTGTGGGTTAACTGAACTCCATTCAACCCGGCCAGCGTAAAACGACAATTTCCTCACGAAGTTGGCTTCTGGTTGCGGTTGACAGCCGTGTTCGAAAAAGGTCTATGCCGATCGGTTCATAACCAAGGGAAACAGCGATCTGAGACAGCAATTCCCCTGTCCTTATCATGATTCGGAAAAAAGAAGCCTGGTCGCCCACAACATACGCCAGGCATGCTCCCGGCGCAAGCGCCTGCCGCAGATTTGCCAGGTGCCGGGCCATTCCACCGAAATATTGTTTCGTAACACTGGCGTAAAGCCGTTCAAAACCACTGGTCTTTTTGAGCTCGACGCGTCTGGCCTCTATAATGTCCGCGAGCATGGAAATCCGGGGGAATTTGTCAATGTGCGCATCGTCCGGGTCATCTTTGTAAATATTCCTGGTATTTGATCGTATCAGCTTCCGTTTAAGGTTCTGTAACTCTTTTCGGTTACTGATGAACCCGAGAATGACCGACTCGAGCCTTGTAGTCCGGGTGTAATCTTTTTCATGCGGGTAGGGCGGGGAGGTGATAACTGCGTTTATCGATTGCGGTTCGAGTTTGTTCACCATTTCCCGCGAGTCATCCTGCGAGATTTGACTTGTTATGGCCGCCCTCTCTTTCAGCTTTAAGATATCCTGGCGCATTATGCGAATGTTCTCAAGCCAGCTCAGCACTACCGCAGCATCGTTCTTTATCTTTCCTACCCCGACTTCAGGGCCGAAATTGAGGTTGCTCGCCGTAAAAACGAGAGTTTTAGCCAAAGCAAGGAATTCATGGTCCCTGAACTCAGGGTCTCCTGCTTCCTTCATGGCTGTGAGGATGGCAAGCGCCTTTTTCAATGGTTTTGGACTGATTGAATCTCTCAACAGGATCTTTTCAGCGTCAGGCGGCAGTTCAAATTCAATCCTCCCGTTTTTAATTTTCTGTTCGGCGATTTCTGCGACCCTCCCGGCATCGTGTCCCAGTCCTGCCGGGTCGATGGCCCAATCTGATTTGACCCTGCTCGCAAACGCAGTCATGGGATGCGCCTCTATCCCCAGGGAAGGTATTCCGAGCTTCTTGCATTCAACGATGGTCGTGCCGGTCCCACAGAATGGATCCAGAACGCGTTGCCTTTCCGTCACACCGAAACGGCTGAGATAGGTCCGCACCAGGTGGGGTGGAAAGGACAGTACGAAACGGTACCAGTCGTGAACAGATCTATCTTCGAAAGAGAGTTTGTTAGCCTCTCCGTTCGGTCTTGGAGCAAGACGCGCCGCGATGGACTTCACCGTTTATTAGTGCTTAAACCCAGCTTATGTGGTTCGATAAGCACATCCTGAATACGGGATCTTAATGTTTTTTTGAATCACTTAGCCAGCACCCGGGATCCGGCTCAAAGGGGCTGCCGGTAAGGGCATATGAGAGGCATCTTAGACCTCCTCGGCACTCTTTGGCGAAAAAGCACCTGCGGCACCCGTCCCCAATCCGGTCCCGGTCGCGTAGCGCCCGCAGTGTCGAATTCCGATGATAGATTTCGGCAAGGGGTGTTTCCAGAAGGTTTCCGACTACGATAGGCATGCGCCGGCAGGGACAAACGTCGCCGTTGGGGAGGATTGTTATCAGGCTGCCGCCGGCCGAACAATGATACGGAACTCCGCCTCCCACAAGAAACTGCAGCGCCCTGTGCATGGATACTTCAGTTTGATTCGACCGGAACCAGCTACTCTTTTTCTTCTCACCCCTCGCCCGATTCATAAGCCTAAAGAAGTCCAGGGTTTCGATTGGAGAAAGGGCGCATGGGGCTTGCGCAACGGTTTCCCGGAGTAAACCGGATAGAGGTGGAATAAAGCGGTCAGCCCATACCCGCTCGACCTTCAACCTTCGCGCAATTTTCACAACCTCTGGAAATTCCAGGTAATTATCTTTATGGGCAGTAAATGAGATGAAAACGCGAACTCCTTCTTTAACCAGCAAGCGAGCCGCTGAGACCGCTTTGGCGAAAGCACCGGGTCCGCGTATACGGTCGTGAGTCTCTTGGACGCCGTCCAAGCTAACCTGTACAAAGGACGGCTTCAGTTTCTTGAGCTTCGAGGCGGCGGTTCGATCGATTAAACTGCCGTTGGTGAGAATTGCGAAGCTAAACAGGTCCCTATTGACAAAAAAGGTCTGAAGCAGTTCCATAAAATCGGGCCGCAGGAAAGGCTCACCTCCAGTCACGGTTAAGTGCCCTCTGATGCCGATCTTACCCTTTTGCTCCTTCCACGAAAGAAGCAATTCCTTGACCTGCTCCAGGATAGCGAGAAGTCCCGCACGATCCGGCTCATCGTCCGTATGGGAGCTTTGGTAGCAATGGGCGCACCGCAGATTGCACCGCTCTGTTATGTGCCACTGGAGGAGCAGATTGCCGGGATCATACATTGCGGCCATAACCGCTAATTCCCACCACCGCAGCCTCCTCCTCCGCCTCCACACCCACCGCCTCCCACGCCCACATCCGAGTAGAAGGAAGAAGAATCGGGAAGGGCCAGGACGGTCAGATACGGGGCGTATGGTGTTCCCTGGAGCACGGTTATACCGAAAAGCGCCACGAGGAGAGAGAGACCGGTGTTTTCGATTCCCTGGTCCGGAACAACTGAGTTCTTTGAATCTTTGAACTTTTCCTGCAGCGCTTTGAGATAGTCTCTGCCCCTTTTGCTTAGCCGAGGTGTTCTGAATATCCGCAAGATCAAGATCGTCGCAATCACAGCCAAAAATATCAGGAACCCAACGTTGGTGCGGCCGCTTGACAGTGCGATATAAAGCCTGTATCCGCCCAGGAAGAAAACGATCGACAACAGAGCTACCCTCACCAGCCGCGCTCGGCCTTTTGCGGCCTGCGTGGTGAGCAGCCGTTCGTTAACAAGGCGCTGTTCCAGGGGATAACATAATCCCCTGAACTTGGATGAAAGCCGTTTGCTAATACTGCGCATCGTTTGAGGGTCGATCAGTTCGTCATATACAGCCCGTTCCTTATCGGACATAGCGGAAAGCTCAATTGAACCGTCAACCCGCGCGATCTTACGATCTTTGCCGCTGCTCACCAGGCTGCGGGCCTGGACAAGTTTAAATACGGCAAGCCTCATGACTTCCTGTATTCCTCCCCGCAGATATGATATTTCATAAGGGTCGGGGTTGGGCGGCAGAACCATGACCATTTCGCTGCCGGCCGAATCGGCCTTTTGTATAAACATCCACCCCAAGATCGATCCCGCGGCGATTACTGCGATGTAGAACAGCAGGAAATCTACACTCTTCATGTTTGCAATATAATTGCCGGCGGGCCGAGCTTGGGTCTGTGGCGCCGTCTTCTTTTGCACCACGGGATTCTGCGCTGTTTGGGCGGGGATGCTATAATCTATTTTTTTCAGCAAAACCTCTGTTTCAGTTATATCATTAGCATGACTTGATTTTGAAACTTCAATATTTTTTACAGCGCCTACTTGTGGAGCCAACCAGTAAGTAACCTCATTTACCTTATCCCCTGTTTGTGTTATGGATTTAACCTTTAGGCAATTTGAGAATTGGCCGTATGGGGTTTTTACAACTTCATTGGTATCCTCAATGGAGTATGTATAATGTGATTTTAAAGTACTCTTGCCATCTGCGGATGTAAGTGTAACATCTGAATCAAAAGATGTTCCTTTTCTAATTTGTGCGTTTAATATAGGTATCTTAACGTTAAATCTTGATATTATTCCATCTCCTGTTTGTATCGCGACAATGAATAAACCATCTTGGGTACGTTGAAGAAATCGTGTAATTGTGTGCTTGATGTTATCACCGGAAATAACCGATGGTGTTACTTTGACACCATTCATAATTCGTGGCTTAAGTATAGCTATTTGTCGTATATTTGAGCCAACCGTTCCTTTTTGGTGACATTCGAATGTCATCGTTCTTGGTGTTAATGGATAATAAATATCTGAACCTAACAGCGTGTCGGAGGCGGCAATTGCAGCCTCCGACACGGCTATATGCAAAAAAACGGTCAAAAACAAACACATAAAGTATTTCATAATCTCTCCTGTGCCAAATCCAGGATGTTTCACAAATTGAAGCATCTAAAAAAAGCAACAAGCAGTCTTACGGTCCGCCAAAGTCCGGAGAGATGACCCCAATTCGCGTCAACTCTTTTTCCAAATGAGTTTTTTAAGGGATATCTCGGTGAGATCCGTTTTTGCGATTTCAGGACGCACCTCCATCCCCGGAGTTTTATAGCCCGCTTTCCGCCTGTCAGAGTTAAGGGGTTCAGGCGAAAATGATGGTATAATACCGGGCCAGTGAAAAAAGGGAAGGTATTCCGAGCTTCTTGCATTCAACGATCGTCGTGCCGGTCCCACAGAATGGATCCGGAACGCGTTGCCTTTCCGTCACACCGAACCGGCTGAGATAAGTCCGCACCAGGTGAGGCGGAAAGGACAGTACGAAACGGTACCAGTCGTGAACCGATCTATCTTCGAAAGAGAGTTTGTTAGCTTCTCCATTAGGTCTTGGAGCAAGACGCGCCGCGATGGACTTCACAGTTCGGGCCCTTTCCGTATTTAGAAACGACTGGATCATTTCTTTTCTCCGGAAAATATGAGATTTCCCGGTAGGCGGGCCGCCGCTGATTTCCGCAGCGGCGGCCTCGGGACAAAAGCGTTCTCCACTTATTCCAATTAAGGATGACAGTCCCCGCATGAAGAGACCCACTTGTAAGTAAAATTTTGCGTTACGCTTTTTCCATTGATTACGATAGTGGCGGACGGAGGCGAAGCCTTAGGTACTGGTAAAGGGTGTGTGAGCGTGGGCGTAACTTTATAAGCGCCATTCGCAAGGGGACTGGATATGTAGCCGCCGGATGTGTCCGTGGGATAAGCCCCACTTGCCTTGCCGCTCAAGTTAATTGTCAGATTTGTTTTCACAGGCGCGCCATTGAACGTCACCGTGCCCGAAATCGTGACGGGTGCGCCCGTAAAGTCCTTGGCAGGGGTGCTCCCGTTTACGGACACCAGGATGCTCTTCGGCGTAAACACGTAGCCTGTAAGGCTCGGCGTAACGGTATAATTGCCCGGGGCCAGATCGGGGAATGAATAAGCGCCGGATTGACCGGTGGTGGTTTGAGAGCTCCAATGGGGTTGGCTCAGGGTCACAGTAACGCCCGGCATAGCAGGGCCGGCTGACGACGTCACGACGCCGGCTATCGTGGACAGCAGGAAAGTGGGTATCGAGAAAATCGTACCAAAGCCGCCGTCGGCGCCTCCAGCCTCGGTCATGCCGTAAAGAGTTGTTCCCGAGAGGGTAAGCGACCCGTAAGGGGAAGCCCCATCGTTTGCGCCCCCTGCGAAGCTGTGCAGGACCGTTACAAGGTCTGTAGCCGTGTCAAACTTGAAAATCGTACCAGCTTGGCCGGCGCCTCCAGAACGGGTCATCCCGTAAAGAGTTGTCCCCGAGAGGGTAAGCGACCCGTAAGGGGAAGCCCCATCGTTTGCGCCCCCTGCGAAGCTGTGCAGGACCGTTACAACGTTTGTCTTCGTGTCTAACTTGAAAATCGTGCCCTTGCCTCCCGCGCCTCCCTCAAAGGTCATCCCGTAAAGAGTTGTCCCCGAGAGAGTGAGCGACCCGTAAGGGTAAGCCCCATCGTTTGTGCCCCCTGCGAAGCTGTGCAGGACCGTCTCAACGTTTTTCTTCGTGTCGAACTTGAAAATCGTACCAAGGTCGCCGGCGCCTCCATAATAGGTCATCCCGTAAAGAGTTGTCCCCGAGAGGGTGAGCGACCCCGGAGGGTATTGCCCATCGTTTGTGCCTCCTGCGAAGCTGTGCAGGACCGTTAAGCCGTTTGTCTTCGTGTCGAACTTGAAAATCGTACCCCCGTCGCCGGCGCCTCCCTCACGGGTCATCCCGTAAAGAGTTGTCCCCGAGAGGGTAAGCGACCCTTGAGGGCCAGCCCCATCGTTTGTGCCCCCTGCGAAGCTGTGCAGGACCGTTAAGCCGTTTGTCTTCGTGTCGAACTTGAAAATCGTACCAAAGCCGTTGGAGCCTCCAGCCTGGGTCATCCCGTAAAGAGTTGTCCCCGAGAGGGTAAGCGATTCGAGCGGGTATTGCCCATCGTTTGCGCCGCCTGCGAAGCTGTGCAGGACCGTTTCAAGGTCTGTCGTCGTGTCAAACTTGAAAATCGCGCCCAAGCCGTTGGCGCCTCCCGTATTGTTCATCCCGTAAAGAGTTGTCCCCGAGAGAGTGAGCGACCCGTAAGGGGAAGCCCCATCGTTTGGATGCCCTGCGAAGCTGTGCAGAATTGCGAAAGGTGAACCTATAGCAGATACTGAACGATCCATCTGTTCATCGGCCTGGCCCACCAGTATCCCACTCACACAGATGAGGGTTACAGCCAGGCTCCCAACGGCAAACAGTGATAACAATCGAGCTTTTCTCATGGTGCCCTCCTGTCCTGAATAATTCCTCAAAGTGGTCGCCAATGGGGTCGCCGAAGTGCATTTCGGGGTCAGACTCCACCCGAAAAACCTTATGAAAACCCACTAAGTCCAGGGAAGCATGAACAACGCCTCTCTCCAATTTCAAAAAATCTCCATCCCCGTGTAAATCGGGTCCCCCGGACAAGCAAAATGAGATTTCCCAGTGGACGGGCTGCCCCCCTGGTATCGGCGCGTGGATATCAACAGGCCAATACTGCACGAGACCTTCACTCTATTAGATAGTGTCCATCCGGAAACCCCTATTGTACTGAATTAATTTAACAAATTGCCAATTTTATCAGTGCATTTTGACTCGTTTTCTGACATTCTGATAGCGCTAACTTTCGGATTTTTATGA
>JBEKQE010000025.1:0-39001 GCA_049520035.1 Syntrophobacteraceae bacterium
GAGCTTCATTAGCGCCTCCTGTGATTTGTTTTGTTGAGCAGCAACACATTACCACAAGACCGCTGATGAAGCTCATTCTTTAGGCGAATTCGCGCCGATGATGGAGTTTTGCAAGAGGCTCTTTCGTTTTCGACTTTGACGGCACTCTTGCCGTACTGCGGCTGGATTTCGCAGAAATGAAACTGCGGCTGAGCTCGCTTGCGGAAAGCTACTTTGCCCCAACGCCCCCGCCGCCCTTTCTTCCCGTCCTGGAATGGCTTGCCTGGCTGGACAAAAGGATTCAAGAATCAATTGGAGACAGGACCGGCGAGTTCCGGCAGAAGGCCCTGAACCTGATCTCCGAAATGGAGTTGGAAGCCGCAGGAAGTGGGGCGCTCTTTCCATTCACGAGGCCGCTCCTGAAGGCGCTGGCAGAAAAAGGCGCTAAGACCGCAATCATAACCAGGAACTGCGAAGCCGCAGTACGGCTCGTCTTTCCGGACCTCTCAGACTATTGCTCCGCTTTTTTCTCGCGCGATCATGTCTCATCTCCCAAACCCGATCCGGCCCATCTAATCCATGCGCTGGAATCGCTTGGCGCGGATTTGCGAACAGCAATCATGATCGGCGACCATCCCCTCGACATTCAAACCGGCAAGGCGGCCGGGGTAATGACCGCCGGTGTCTGCAGCGGCAACAGCAGCAGAGACGAACTCGTGCTGGCGGGGGCCGACCGGGTTGCCGACGATTGTCAAAAACTGATCGAACTTCTCTCCGAAGAGAAAATCATGTGAGGGATTGAGGAATTTAATAAAGCAGATTGAGGAATTGGCTGATTGAGGAATTGAGGAATTAAATTCCTAAATTCCTGAATTCCTAAATTCCTAAATCCTTTTGATATCCGCCCCGCATGGGGCCGGCCGCTGTTCGCCAGAAGGCGGTTGACCAGGTTTTCGCCATTTGTTATCCTCGCATGATAGACTTGACTTGAAGAACAGCCGGGAACGGGATGGACGCTACAAGCGAAAAACCAAAGGGCCTGCGGGGAATAGCCGCTCTGTTCGATGATATGGAGCGCAAGGACCTTTTCCGCAAATACCTCTATTTTCTCTGCTGGGTCGAACTGGGCATTCTCCTTACCTGCTGGCTCTACCAGATAGCCGACAGCGGGCGCGACGGGGAGTCCGCCTTTCCGTGGCGTCTCTACTTTCTTGTCGCCTTCCTCGCCCCGATTGCCATCACTTTCCTTATGGGGACTGTGATTGCCGGTTTCAACAAGTATTTTGCAGAACCCGAGCAAGCCGGTGCAGACGCGGCAGGCCAATCTGAAGGTGTTGAAAGCGCGGGGACCGGCAGAACCCAAGGCTTAAGCCGGATGGTTGCCTTGATCCAGAGGCTCCCGTTTTTGGCCCTCTTGTTGCTGCTTGGCGTTGGAACAGCGTTTTTCTACAAGATGGGGGCCATTGTAGCGCTTATCGGCAGCATAGGTGAAAAATCGGTAAACATTCTGTTGACCTCGCTGAGCGTCATTTTGCTGCTTGCCTCCATCTTCGCGTTGATTCTGATCATTCTCAACTACCGGCTCCGCAGGACAGCGATGGAATACCAGTACAAGACCCAGGTAGCCGAAAAGTTCGGGCTTGTAATTCTCGAAGACAATACGGTCCTGAACAGCTCGGGAAAGCTCCTCGTAAACGGCAGGAAGTTCGTGAAGGCGCTTGAGGTCCTGCCCGAGCGGCCCAGTGAAAGCAAATCCATAGAGAGTAAGCCCAGCAAGGACCCTTGCGGTGGATCGATTCCCCCGCCCTGCTGATGCGGAGACATGAGCGGAACCCCCAAATCCCTTCCGGCACGGGCAGCCGAGTATATAAGAAAAAATAGCCTGATATCGAACCGGGACCACGTTCTGGCCGCTGTATCCGGCGGTCCGGATTCAGTTGCTCTCCTGTCTATACTGGTCAATCTTAAAGACGCCCTTGGAATAGAGCGGATCACCGTAATTCATTTCGACCACCGGCTCCGTGGGGATGAATCTGACGGGGACAGGGAGTTCGTGCGCGCTCTGGCGCGTTCCGCCGGGCTTGATTTCCGTTGCGGGGCTGCAGATGTACGCGCCTTTGCCCGAAGCCGGAAAATATCGGTCGAAATGGCCGCCAGGGAGTGCCGGCGCTCTTTCTTCAAAGGGACCGCCTCCGCGCTCAACGCCGGGAAAATCGCCCTGGGACATACCGCAGATGATCAGGCCGAGGAGGTGATTTTGAGGATTTTAAGGGGGACGGGTCCAGCCGGCATTCAAGCGATGTCCCCCGCGACCGTGGAAGGGATTATCCGACCGCTCCTCTTTGTCACCCGTGACGCGGTCCTGGAATATTTACAGGAACGCGGCATGGAATACAGGAATGACTCGACGAACTTTGCCCCCTCATGTCAGAGAAATTTTCTTCGTCTGAAGGTTTTTCCACTCCTGCGGGAGGCATTTCATCCGCAAATCGCGCAAACCATCGCGCGCTGCGCCAACCTGGCGCGTGAGGAAGAGTCATGGTGGGCATTGCAAACCCGAACACTCTGGGGCGATATATGCCTTGAGCTATCCGAAGGCAGGTGCGCGCTCGATTTTGGACGGATGCAGCAACTTCATCCGGCCCTTGCGCGCCGAATGCTGCGTTTGGCTATCGAAAGGGTCAAAGGAAATCTTTCAGGGGTAAGCCTGATACACCTGGAGCCTCTCACTGAGCTTATTTCTTCGGACAAGACCGGAAAATCCATTCGGATTCCAGGGGGGATCGAAGCCACGCGCGATGGGGAAACGCTCCTCATCAGCTTAAAGGAATGCGTAGCGCCGAAAGATCCGTTGGATGAGGTCCTGAACGTTCATGAGCCAGGGAATTATCTTTTTGGGAAATTCGGCTTCGAGTTCCGCTTTTGCGATGAAACCAAAACCTGTTGCGGACCGGATTCAGGCGCCGACTGCGTCCGCATGGACTCGGACAAACTGAGATGGCCTCTGAAGTTGCGGTACCGAAGGGCCGGAGACCGATTTCGCCCTCTTGGCATGACCGGCTCGAAAAAACTTCAGGATTTTTTCACCGATTGCATGGTCCCCAGGGAGGAGCGGCACAAGGTCCCTCTTCTATGCGACAGCGAAAAAATATGCTGGGTGGTTGGAATGAGAATGGATGACAGAGTGAAGGTGGAGGCCCATACGAGGCAAATCCTCGTGGTGAAGCTTCTCCGATTGTCCCGCAATGGAGAATTCCAAAGTGCGCGAAAGATTTAGAAAAATCGTAAGCGGCTCCTCAATTGGCAGGCAGAGTCAAGGGGCCTCATGCGGCAGCCAGTTTCAGCAATTGAATTTGCTCCTGCCAGGTCTTAAATGAGAGAGCAGATATCATGCGCTTTTGATTGGCATTTACTTGCTATCATAGCGACATATCGCAATTATCTCTCCGCAGGAGAATTACGATGAACTTGCTGAAAGGTTCGCTGCTGTTTGGCCTGGCTGTGGTTCTGGCCGCCGGATTACTTTTTATCCTGCAATCGAACGCGGATAAGGATACGACAAGAAACGCACTTCCTCCGAACACCTGCACACCCGACGACCAGCGATCGGGACCCCCCTCAATTGTTCCCGACAACAAGGATACAACGAAGATCCAATACAGGAAAATTCTATTTCGCCGGGATAAAAGGGGCAAAGCATTCGGATGGGCGGAGACCTCCAGTGTTCTGTCAAATTCAGCTCTTGACTTCCACAGCGGAGATTAATACAAGCGTTCTGGCAGAGTTTCCTGTCTGTGTTCATCCGGAAACACCATGTGAAACAACAGCAGTTTCCGATTGTCTGATCCTTCCTAACTCGAAAGGATTTGGAGTGAAGAACTGGGCGTTCCTTTTTCCGGGGCAGGGATCGCAGTACGTTGGAATGGGGCGTGAATTTCACGACAACTACGTCGAAGTCCGGGAACTGTTTGAAAACGCAAACGATATCTTGAAAATGGATATCAGGAAGCTGTGCTTTGAAGGCCCCGACGAGGTGCTCGTTTTGACTGAGAACGTCCAGCCGGCGATAACTGTGATAAATCTGGCGTGCCTGACCGTTCTCAGGCTGCATGAAATCTATCCGGCCGCCGCCGCCGGACACAGCCTTGGAGAATACAGCGCGCTGTATGCGGCGGGAGGGATAAACCTGCAAGATACGCTCAAGCTGGTCCAGTACAGGGGAAAATTCATGCAGGAGGCGGCAATTATTGAGCCGGGCGGTATGGCCGCGATAATGGACCTTGAAGAGGAGAAAATCCGCGAGATTTGCACGTTGGCCGGAGCGCAGATCGCGAACGTAAACTGCGTGGAGCAGGTCATAATCACGGGACCTGAAGTCGATGTAAACAGTGCGGCGATGCTGTGCGAGAAAGCGGGCGCAAAAAAGTGCATAAGGCTCAATGTCAGTGGACCGTGGCACAGCAGGTGCATGGAATATGCGCGCGAAAAGTTCAACCCTGTTCTCCGGGAATGTGTTTTCAAAAACATCCAAATCCCCGTAGTGAACAACGTTGATGCGGAAATCCTTAAAGCCGGTTCGGAAATTCCGGACAAACTAAGCCGCCAGATTTGCAGTCCGGTCCTGTGGCGGCAGTCGATGGAGCGACTGATCGGGGCGGGATTCAATCATTTCGTCGAGGTAGGCCCCAAGAAGGTATTGCGCGGGCTTATGCGCAGAATCGACCGAAACGTAAAAGTGTTGAGCGTGGAAGACGACGCGAGCCTGACTACTTTTCTACAGGCTAACTGATTTATATAACTTCGAGGAGGCAAAATTGCCTATTTACGAATTTCTGTGTTTGAGCTGCGGTAATATCGAGGAATTCATCCTGGTGGGGAGCGGACAAATCGAGATGAAATGCCGCGCATGCGGAGGGGAAGATCTGGAGCGCGTTTTGAGCCGCACAAATTATGCCATGGGTTCATCGGGTTCGTCCCAAAGCAGCGGTGCTTCAGCCACGACGCGCTCATGCGGACACGGACAATCGTGCACATCCATAGAACTGCCGGGCCACACAAAGCAGGCCTGAGGGATGAGGACTGAGGACCGAGTCAGGACTGAGGACTGAGTTAGTCAACCTGAGGACTGAGGGATGGCAAAAGTCGAGAAATTCGAGGACCTGATCGCCTGGCAAAAAGCCCGGGGGCTGACGCGAGCCATCTATGAGGTGACGCGGAATGGGGACTTTGCCAAGGACCATGGCCTGAGCGGGCAGATTCAGCGGGCCGCTGTTTCGATGATGTCGAACATCGCGGATGGATTTGAGCGTGGTGGTCGCGGCGAGTTTCATCAGTTCCTCTCCACTGCCAAGGCGTCATGCGCTGAAGTGCGTTCCCAACTGTATGTGGCCCTGGATGCGGGTTACCTGGACAAGGCGTCATTCGACCCGCTCATACAGCAAGCTGAGGAAGTGGCTAGGATTGTGGGCGGCCTGCGCTCCTCTGTGCAAAGACAGACAGCAGACGGAGGCAAATGAACGACATTATTCTAGTTTTCTTCTACTCAGTCCTCAGTCCTCAGTCCTGAATAAGTCCTCAGTCCTGAGTCCTCTCCTTTTTCCCCATTTTTTCGACAAGTTTTTCATAATAGACCTGGTTTTTCTCCAAGTCCAACGAAGAGCGGCGGGACATGTTGAGCTTCATAATGAGGTAGTTCAACTTTTTGATCTGCCTGTACTTCTCCTTTGTGTCCCTGACTCCGTCGAGCAATTCCTCGATGGTGAGAATTTCTTTTCTGATCTCGAGCTCAGGCGGGAGGCAGTCGGCGTTCTTTAAGATCTTGTGCGCCAAGCGGATGTCTTGCGGAAGATGCCTGTCGTCTTCCAACTGGAGGGGCTTTCCCTTACCGGGCAGATCGTCGAATTCGCCGTTATCGATTGCTTCGCGGATTTTTTTCTCAGCGATTTTATCGAATGCTTCGAATATACTACCCATAATAGTACCCGTGAACGAGTATCATGTAACAATCTCAACGCTACGCGAGGCGCTCGGTTTGCCGGGATTGTAATTTTAACATATGTCACGGGTGACACAAACGAAAGATGTCTTCACACAGTTTAGCTTCAAACTTCTTCCAGAACATTTTCCCGCCCCGGCGTATAAGGGTTCTAGGGGCAGGCCGGTTTGGAAGGCTTGCGGCCGAAAGGCTCAGGCGCCGATTTCCGGAGGCGCTCTTGTCGATAACCGACCGCGACGCGGCAGGAGTCTATGAAATTACCCGGGACCTGGGAATTCCGGGTGAGGTGGAGGAGTGCATCCAAAGCATAAGCCGCATTGAAATGCCTGATGATTTATGGCTGATCCCTGCCGTGCCGGTGCACGTGGGATTCGAGTGGGCCATAAATGAGCTGAACAGGGTTGGAGAGGTCCGCAGGCTTCCGGTCCCCGGAGAGGTCGATTCAAAGTTGCCCAACCCGATTCGCGTTCCGTCGGGAACCGTTTACGCCAGCTTTGCCACGTTCGTTTGCCCCGACTATTGCAGCGAGCCCGAGGAAATTTGCACTCACACCGGCAAGGAGCGGCCAGGAAACCTGTATGAAGTCTTAGAGGGGGTCCTTGCGTCCGGATTCGATGTCGCGGTGCTGAGAAGCTGGCAGCTTGCGCCGGGAGTTGGCGGCTACCCTGGACTGAGCCTCCGCGAACTGCTTGCCGGGATCGGTTCAAAACCGGGCCGATATCTGGTCGCAACCAGTTGCCGCTGCCACGGAGTTATGGATGCGCTGGAATGGAGGACAAAAGAAGAGTGAAGGGTGAAGGGTGAAGAGTGAAGAGTGAGGGGAGAAAAGTTCACCCTTCTAATTTCACTTTTCATGGAGGCTAGTCTATTTGGGCTTCTCGAAGTTTGCTACCGAACTGAATGATTACTTCCGGATCGTACCAGCCCTTCATTTCTTCCCCCAAAAATGTCAGCGCCTGATGTGCAGAGAGCGGGTCTGCATAGAAGTATCTCTCTGAGGTGAACGTGTCGAAAGCGTCAACCACGCCGACTATGCGGGCGTGCAGCGGGATGCGCGATTCGGGCAGACCGGCGGGATAGCCGCTCCCATCCAGCTTTTCATGATGGAAAAGCAGGCAATGTATAACGGTTTGCCCGATGTGGAACATGGCACACATCCCGGCGCCCCTGACCGGATGCATTTTCATCAGGTCCCGCTCCTCAGTATTCAGCTTGCCGTGTTTGTTCAGGATGACTCTTGGCATGGTTGCCTTTCCAATATCATGCAGGATTGCCCCCAGCGCCGTCTTGAGCCTTTCTTCCACCGGCATTTTCCAGGAACCCAGAATGGCTGCGGAATAGATGAAAACGTTTACCGAGTGTGTATGGAGACCGTAGCCGTGAGACATGACGGGCGCCATAGCCCGGAACGCAGCGCCGGTGGAGAGGAACTGCAAGCTCGATCTCACAATGTTTTTGAGCTTGTCCAGTGAGCCGGAACTGAGGCCGTGCCGGTTGGTTTCAAAGATTTCGCCGAGGATGGAAGTGGCCTGGTGATAGAGGACACTCGAGCGGACAGCTAAAGGAATGGACTCATCTGTCAGGATCGTGCCCAGGTGCTCTTCGAGATACCGGTCGTAGTACGGTTTTTGAGATGACTGGATATAGACTTCCCGGATGCCGTTTTCGTGCAGGATGGCCTTGTGTGCCCTGGTAAACTGTTCCCCCTGGCGGGTAAAGAGGATGAGATTCTTGCCTTTCCTCACATAGATTGCAAATTCGCCGTAAGCTTCGGGAAAAATCATGAAAGGCGATATAGGGAAACAAAAGCCTTCATCGTCCGTTTCGCCCTTACTCGCTGATAGAGGGAGGTCCAAGCTGTTACTGTTTATCTGCATCCGCCAAATACCTCGTCAGAGCGCGTTCCAGTTCCCAGCCGGCAAGGAGCTGTTCTCCGACCTGCTGTTGGGTCCCGAGGATTGTTTCCTCCCCAAGAGAGTTCTTAAGGTCCGGGCAGAAGTAGTTCAGGCAGAAAGATTGCCGAGCCTGGAGTTTGCACCCCTTGTCTCCCATAAAATGGCAGCTTCCCGGAAAATCCGTTTTTTCGGGAAGGACCGACCCGAGCAGAAGGTTCACAAAAAGCCCCATGAATCCGTAGCTCTCACCCATTTCCCTGAAACAGCAACTGCCTTTGCCACTAACAGCACACCTGGCGCATGCCGACACGACCCCTGATTGGAGCATGACCGAGTCGGTCCTGCGAATCAAATCTCGAAGCTTCCGGAGCAGCCGGGCTGATTGAGGGTCATTCAGGCAGGCTGGACCAAAGCGTTCGTTCAGCCGCAACGCCTTTTCCATCTCTATTCTCAACAGGCTGCCGGGCCTATTCATATATTCGTCCGGATTCAAAAAAAGGTTTAATTATATAAACAGCCGGATTCTCCGGCAAAAACAGAAATAATTCCCCCGGGGTCTTTGCTTCCAGTGCAGGTAATGCCTACTAAGTATTTAGAAATACTCCAGTGCAATTACATGTTATCCACCTCGGAGACTTTCTGCGCATGGGACTTGAAGCTTATCGTGAAAAACGCCGCTTCGGAAGCACCCCGGAGCCACAAGGGAAGGCCGAGGCCAGTCCGGCGGGCAATCTTTATATAATCCAGAAACACGCTGCAAGCCACCTTCATTACGACCTCCGCCTGGAGCTTGACGGGGTCCTCAAGAGCTGGGCAGTGCCTAAAGGTCCGAGCCTCAAGCCGGCCGAAAAGAGGCTTGCGGTTCACGTGGAGGACCATCCGATAGAATATGGTTCTTTTGAGGGCATAATCCCGGAGGGAGAGTATGGAGGGGGGACGGTCATGCTCTGGGACCGTGGCGCCTGGGAACCTGAGGGTGACCCGCGCGAGGGGTACGCCAAAGGCGACCTCAAATTCAAGCTTCACGGCGAGAAGCTGAACGGGAGCTGGGTCCTCGCCAGAATGAAAGGAAGAGCGGGGGGAGATGGAGGCAAAAACTGGCTGCTTATAAAGAAGCGAGACGATGCGGCCATTTCGGGATCAGAGCCCGAGCCGGTCGAAACCATGGAACGAAGCGCTGCGAGCGGGCGCACCATGCAGGAAATCGCGTCTCAGCGGGAGAAATTCCGGGGCCAAGGAGAAGCGGCCGTGCAGGGCAGAGTCCGTAATGAGGTTTCGCAGGCCAAATCCGTTCGCTCGAAAAGCGGGAATGGGGGAGTCGAGAAAAACCCGACGGACCCTAAGCGAAATCCATCAAGTGCGGCCCTCTCGAATCCCAATCGCGTGTTCTACCCGGAAATCGGAGTCACCAAGCGCGCACTTGCCGAATACTACACCGAAATCGCCGACTGGATCATGCCTCACCTCGCAAGGCGTCCACTTACACTGGTGCGTTGCCCTGAAGGATGGGAAAAGGAGTGCTTTTTTCAGAAACACCTCGGGGGTGCGGCTTCTGAGGTCCTCAGGTCCATTCCGATAATGGAAAAAGACGGACTGCAATACTACAGCGTGGCTGATAATATCGACGGAGTGATAGAGCTGGTGCAGATTGGAGCGCTGGAAATACATGTCTGGGGAAGCCGGGAAGATAAGCTGGAACAGCCGGACATGATGATATTCGACCTCGATCCCGCCCCTGAAGCCGGGTGGGCAAGCATGCTCAAAGCTGCCCGGCTCATGCGCGAACGGCTCTCAGACCTGGGTCTGGCCAGTTTTGCGAAGACAACCGGCGGAAAAGGACTGCACATAGTCGCCCCCCTCACGCCCAAAGCAGGCTGGGAAACGGTCAAGTCGTTTTCCAGGGCGATTGCAGAGAGCATCGTCCGGGAGGCCCCCGGAGAATATATCGCCACCATGTCCAAGGAGAAGCGCAAGGGCAAGATTTTCATCGATTATCTTAGAAACGGGCGTGGGGCGACAAGCATAGCGGCGTATTCGACAAGAAGGAAGCAAGGGGCGCCCGTATCGACACCGGTCGCATGGGATGAACTCACGGTCGACCTCAAATCGGACAGCTACAACATCCAAAATATCCGGCGCAGATTAGCCGATCTCGAAGAAGACCCGTGGGCCGGGTATTTCTCGATCGGGCAGGAAATAACGCAGGAAATGAAGAAGAAAGTCGGAATCTAGACTTCCCGGCCTCCGACATCCAATACCAGCTTACGTCAATGTTTCTCAACCTCACCTTTTTCCTTTTCAGGCCCGAAGGTGAGCTGATAGGCAATATAGGAGAGAAATCTGGCCGGGCCACTTATGTCCGTACCAGCGGACATCAGTATCTGGTGGTTTTTGGTTATATTGATTATGGCGCCTGCGTTAAACGCCAGGTTGTGCTCACCTCCGGTCTCTTGGGGAGTTTCGTAGAAAATTTCCACCCCGAATGTTAGGTATTTGCTTATTTCACGCTGAACCTGCCATCCAAAAAACCAAAAATCCATGTGACCCACGCCTGGATTTATCCAGTAGCCGCCTCCGCCATACGTCTGCCATGGTCCCCAAGCTTTCTGAAGCCAGAGGGGTAAAAATACCTGGGGATCACCATTGCCCAGACCTTTCGATTGGTCACCGGTCGGGATTTCGAGAAAAGGATAGACGCCGGCCATGAATTTGTCCTCTTCGTTTTCAAAAAAGCGCCACTTGACCCCCAGTTCCGTATCGCCAGGGCCGTAGTGAGAGGTCAGGCCTGCGGGTCTGGCGTATTCCATGGGAAAAAGAAGGTGAAGCTGAAAGTCGGGCGCAATCCCATAGTTGACATCGAAGTGCGGCGCCGTTGAGCTCACTCCGCCCCGGTAGTCCTGGTGCAGGGATGCAACATCTATTTCCCAGTTTTTATATTCGACGGGTTGCGGGTCGTCAGTCCAAAACGGGGGGCCGGCCAGAGCGCAAGAAGGCGCGACGGGCAGAGCAAAACAAAGGGCCACAAGTACCAGCGCTATACGGAGCATAGCTTCCCTACATATTGAACGTGGATAGAGGAGCTGAAAATATAACGGCTTCGGACAAAAAGCTATGCGGATGTCATTTTTTTGAACTCTATATTTTCTGCCCACAATCAATAAAAAAAGTATCACATCTTTAACCGAACGAGTGAACTGCTTTGAAGGAGTACATTTTTTCCGGTTACGGTTGACATTTATCCAGGAATATCGTTAAATTTGCCGCTTTAAGGTTCAGGCTGACTTTGCGGCATTGACTGGATGGAATGGAAGCAGCAGCTTCAAGATATTAAAATCCTGGAGGAAACCGATGATTTTTGCTGGATTGGCATACGCCGCCGAAGCGTTCGCACAGGACGCGGGAGGCGCAGGCGGGGTGGCCGGATTGTTTAACTTTGGCAACCCCATGTTCCTTATGGTCGCAATGCTTGCGATCTTTTATTTTCTGCTGATTCGCCCTCAGCAGAAGCGGCAGAAAGAACACAAACAGATGCTGGCAAACCTTCAGAAGGGCGATACAATTTTCACGAGCGGCGGACTCCGTGGAAGGATAACCGGTCTTGACGAGAACGTGATAACCATGGAGATTGCCGACAAGGTGCGCGTAAAGGTCAACCGGAGCGCGGTCGGCGGGCTGGTCTCGAAGGGCGAAGCGGCCCCGGATAAAGAATAGGCCAAAGAATCCCGATTTTGAGATATTGCGGCGAAAGGTCCTCCCGACCAGTGCTGTTCCTGGCCGGACATTGCGGATATGGCGTTCTTACGAGCGCGGTCCGAGTTAGTTGGAGGCGTAATTGAAAAGCTTAGGAATTCGTGCGCTTATAATTGGGGTAATTCTTATTGGGGGTATTTTTTGTCTTTTTCCGACTTTCCTGTCTACTCCCTTGCCTGGGTTGTCGAATATCCTGCCCGATAAGATCCATCTTGGGCTGGACCTCCAGGGTGGCATCCACCTGGTGCTCGAGGTCGAGGCTGACAAGGCGGTTGAAAATGCGGCGGAAAGGTTTGTCGAGGAGATCAAGGATTCTCTGCGCGCGAAGAAGATCGGATTTACCAAGATTGACAGAACGGGGGCCTGGGACATTGAAGCGATCCTGCCCTCGAGCGACCAGTTGAATGAATTCAACGAGGCTTTAAAAAGTGATTTCCCAAGGCTTAAACCCTCCGCCACCGAGACTACGCCCGATGGGACCAGGGTGCTTCTCACCATGGACCAGAAGGAGATCAACGATCTTCGGAGCATGGCGGTAGCCCAGGGCCTCGAGACTATCCGGAACAGGATCGACCAGTTCGGGGTGAGAGAGCCTGATATCAGGCCCGAGGCCGGCGACCGGATACTGGTTCAGCTCCCCGGAATAAAGAACCCCCAGGAAGCCATTAACCTGATCGGGAAGACGGCGGTCCTCGAGTTCAAGCTGGTAGCGCAAAACGTTACCGATCAGGAAATCCACGATAATAAACTCCCACCGGGAGTAAAGCTCTATCCAATGAGGCCGTCGGACCGAAACACGCAGGAAACCAAGCTCCCCCTGGAAGAGAAGACTGTTATGACCGGACAGTATATAACAGATGCCAGGGTTGAGATAGGGGGACGCTCGTTTGGCGAGGCGCATATCTCGCTCAATTTCGATTCGCAGGGCGCCAGGATATTCGAGCGGATTACAGGCGACAATGTGGGGCGCAAGCTTGCAATAGTTCTCGACGGAGTGGCTTATTCGGACCCGGTTATAAAGGAGCGCATCGGGGGCGGGAGAGCCGTCATCGAGGGGTCATACACCGACGACGAGGCCAAGGTACTGGCGATCGCCCTGCGTACCGGCAGGCTGCCGGCGCCCGTTAAGATTCTCGAGCAACGCACGGTAGGGCCGGCGCTGGGCGCAGACTCGATAAAGAAGGGAATCCTGGCTTCGGCCATCGGAGGACTGGGCATTATCCTGTTCATGATGTTTTACTACAGGTTTTCGGGAGCGATCGCAGATCTGGCCCTGGCCATGAACATAGTACTCATCCTGGCTGCAATGGCCGCTGTAGGAGCAACTCTCACGCTACCGGGCATCGCCGGTATCGCGCTGACCATCGGGATCGCCGTTGACGCAAACGTTCTGATATACGAACGAATACGAGAGGAGCTGCGGCTGGGCAAAACTCCGCGCGCGGCGGTCGATACAGGGTACCAGCGCGCAACCATAACGATCATGGACGCCAACGTCACCAGCCTGATCGCGGCTCTTGTTCTCTACCAGTTCGGGACCGGCCCCGTGAAAGGATTTGCGGTCACGCTCAGTATCGGTCTGGTGGCAAACCTGTTCACCGCGATCTTCGTAACCAGGATTATTTTTGACTACCTTCTGACCGAGCGGCGGGTAAAAGAGCTAAGCATTTAGCTCAAAACCATAAGGAAAGAGAATGCAACTTATAAGACCGGATATCAGTATCGACTTTGTCCGATTGCGCTACAAGGCCTTCATGCTTTCCGGGGTGATCATTCTTCTGGGTTTGATTACCCTGTTCGCGCGCGGCGGGCTAAAGATGGGCGTCGATTTTGCCGGGGGCACGCTGATCCAGGTAAAATTCAATAAGCCGACCAATCCGGATGAAATCCGCAACGCGCTCCAGGGGATCGTCTCACACGCTTTCGTTCAGCAGATAGGCGCCGGGGGCGACAATGAATACCTTGTCCGCACCGACACCATTCACGAGGAACTGGGGAGTCTTTCAAACCAGATCGAAGAGGAACTCAGCAGAAGCTATGGTCCCGGGCAGCAGGTACTTCGCGTTGAAATGGTAGGGCCGAAAGTGGGCAAGGACCTTCGACAAAAGGCGCTCTATGCTATCTTTTACGCTTTACTGCTGATCGCTATCTACATCTCCGGACGATTCGAATTCAAATGGACCAGCAGCCTTATAATGGGAGGCGTGCTGATAGTGGGAATTTACCTGCTTGAGGCGCTCGGCCTGAATGCAGTGTATCTGATCGGAGGGGCGGTTACAGTCACCCTTGTACTTTGCTGGTTGCTCCAACTCCCGTATGCGCTGGGGGCGCTGCTCTCGCTGGTCCACGATATTCTGATAACGGTGGGAATTTTCGCGCTTGTCAACAAGGAGTTCAGCCTGGAGGTCTTTGCGGCCCTGTTGACCCTTTCCGGCTATTCGCTGAACGACACGATCATCGTGTACGACCGAATCCGCGAAAACCGCAACAAGGACAAGAAGGTCAAATTCAGCGACATGATAAACGGGGCGATAAACCAGACCCTTAGCCGGACGGTCCTGACTTCGATGACGGTGTTTTTCGTGATTCTGTGCCTTTTCCTTTTTGGCGGCAGCGTAATTCACGATTTCAGCTTTGCTATGCTGATAGGCGTGGTGACCGGAAGTTACTCATCAGTGTTTGTGGCGAGCCCGATTCTCATTGCATACGAAGAACTGAAGAAAAAGAAACTTCCTAAGCCGGCCGCCAGACGCGCAACGGTGCAGGTTAGCGACGCTCAACCCGCCCGGGACCCGAAAAAGTCCAAGAAAAAACAACCTGCCGGGCAGGGAAATGTGGGGAAGAGAGTGCGCGGGTAAGATTCGATCACTGTGTTACCCAAACTGCCATGTTCTTGAAATCGGTAAGGATTTTCCTGGTAACCGAAGTTTTCAAAAAGCCCCAGACCCCTTCAGGCTCAGAATGCCCAAGCCCTATTATCCCTGCCCCGTTAGAGGCGCACCAGGAAAGGATTTCACTGGCAGTATCGCCCCTGTCCGGAATCAGCGTTATTTGAATCCGGCTCTCATCAAGTCCGTAATCCGCCAGTATTGCGGACGCCTTTAAAAGATATGAGAGCTTGTCTCGTCTTCGAGGCGTATCGGCGTAGCCCGCCAACTTTTGCGGGGCTTCGGAGGGGCGGCATGAAATCGATTGCGAGTGGTTTTTCGCGGCGTGCAGAAGGGTGATTTCTGCACCCGTGCTGGAAAGCATGTAGCCTGCGTGGTCTGCTATCCGCAACGAAGCGTCCTCATCGACTATGCATATTGCGGCGCTTTTCGGGTCGATTTCGCCTTCGGTGAACCAGACCGGACTCGACAGGCAGTGCTGAAGAAGGGCCGATGCGTAATCTCCCCTGATGAAACCCTCCAGGGAGCTTGTAACCCGCTTTTGGACAAGAACGGCATCGACTTTCCTGATGTCGGCAAGGAGGCATGCCTGTTTTGCGACGCTCATTTCTCTTTGCTGAATGTTTTCCTGAATCAATTCCTGTGAGAAACCCTCTTTCAAAAGGACCTCTCTGGCATGGTCGAAGATGCGGCGCGTATCCTGCTGACGCTCTTGTAAGAACTCCCTTTTTTTTCTCAGCAGTTCGGGGGACTGAGCAACCGCTCCGGAGTAGGCGGGTGGAAGCGGCGCAGAGAAGTAGCACAGGATCAGGTTGACTTCTGAAGGGGGATAGAGGCGGCTGATGAATTCAACGGGCCGAAGCGATTCGTGTGTCCCATCTATCGGAAGCAGCAGGCACTTAGGTAGGGTTTGCATCGATATGTTCCTTTGAGTAATAATAATACACAATGCGCTTTAAAGAGGAGAAAAGATGCTCGAAAAACCGGTCTTCGAAACGAATTTTCCGGGGTTGAATCTCGTATCGCGAGGGAAGGTAAGAGACATTTACGACCTTGGGGACTCTCTGCTCATCGTGGCAACAGATCGGATTTCAGCTTTCGATGTAGTCATGCCTGACCCTATTCCCGATAAAGGGATAATTCTGACTCAACTTTCGGAATTCTGGCTCCACTACCTCAACGACGTTATTGACAATCACCTGATAAGCACCGAGATGGGCCGGTTCCCCGAAGTCTGCCGGCCTTACTCTTCTCTACTGAAGGGGCGGACGATGTTGGTGAAAAAGGCAAAAGTGCTGCCTGTGGAGTGTATCGTCAGAGGTTATCTGGCAGGATCGGGCTGGGAAGACTATCAAATGAGCGGCCATGTGAGCGGAATAGCCCTTCCCCAGGGGCTTATCGAAGCGCAAAAACTGCCGGAGCCGGTATTTACTCCTTCGACCAAAGCGCAAAAAGGCGAGCATGACGAAAATATTTCTTTTGAGCAGATGGGCGCAGCCGTTGGGCGGCAAGTTGCCGCCCAAGTTAAAGAGGCGGCGGTCGCACTCTACTTGAAAGCCTCGGAATATGCCACAGAGCGTGGAATAATTCTCGCGGATACGAAATTCGAATTCGGAATTGTCGATACAAAGCTGCTGCTCGTCGATGAAGTACTTACTCCGGACTCAAGCCGTTTCTGGCCTGCCGACCGCTACCGTCCCGGCAGCAGCCCGGAGAGCTTCGACAAGCAGTTTCTGCGCGACTATTTGAAATCGAGTGGGTGGAAAAAGACGGATCCAGCGCCTAAACTGCCTGAGGAGGTCGTGCTGAACACGCGGGCACGTTACATCGAGGCGCTCAAACGGCTTTCAGGAAGGGACATCTGACGAAGATGGATGTGCGCTTTGTCACTTTGCCTGAGATCGACCTGGACGACAGGGCCTTCGAGGTTCGCAAATTCGCAAGCTCGACTCGCCTCCGGGAATCGCTTGAGCGCTTCGGAATTCTCGATCCTCCCTGGCTGCGTAAAAAGGACTGCGAACACATTGTGGTTGACGGCTTCCAGAGGCTTCGGTGGGCAAAAGAACATGGGGCGCAGGGGGCAGTTTGCCGCATTTTCCCTGAGGATTGCGATGCCCGCGAACTTTGGACGCGAAGGATCGAAAAGAAAATCTTCGAGCGCGAAATTGACCTGGCGGAAAAAGCGCAAATAATATCCACCCTGCTCAGACTATTTCAACCTGAGGAAATTCCTGGATTTTTTCTTACCGGCCTGAACGTTGCGAACCGCCCGGAGGTCCTGCGCAAGTGGGCGTTGCTTTCGGCCAAGGGCCCCGAAACCCTCGAACTACTCGCCTCCGGCGCCATAGCGGAGCGCGCGGCGATCGAGGTCGCCGGCTGGGACAAAAGGAGCAGGGACTCCGTTTTGCATGTTCTCCAGGCGTTAAGGTGCAGCGCGAGCATTCAGGTAGAAATAGTCGAACACATAGACGAAATTTCTATTCGCGATGAAAAGGCTGGCGCTGATATCATCGAGACCTCTCATGCACGCGAAATCGTGGAGTCAAAGGAACTGAACCACCGCCAAAAAACGCAGGCGCTCAGAGAGTTTCTTGCCGAACTGCGCCACCCTCGGCTCAGTTCGAGACAGAAGCGGTTCCGGCGGGAGATCGAATCCCTTGGGCTGCCGTCCGATGTAAGGATCATCCCTCCCGCGGCTTTCGAAGGTAACAATTGGAAAATGGAACTGAGTTTTACGGGACCCGAAGAGCTTCGAAAGATTCTCGACTCAGCCGGGTCACTCATCGAATCAGACCGCCTGGACACCATTTTCAGGGCGGCGGGGCGCAACGGCCGGGCTTGATGCGGCTGGACCCGCCACTACCCCCGGATCAGGGTCCGGGGCAGGCCCGGCGGCGGCTCGATACCATCTCGACGCTCAGCGAGGCGGTACCCTTGATCGGTACCGGGGGCATGCGGCGGCGGCATCTTCGTTGTGAACCATCAGGGGCAAAGTTGATGAAAATCCCCGCTCCCAAAAGGGTACTCGTAGAATCCGCCACCGTGGAAAGCGCCCTGGTCGCCTCGCTTCGCAAAAATCTGCCTGACGCCTCTTTTGAAATCGTAGACAGAATTTCGGATACGAGGCGTCGCAATCCTGAAATTCTCGAGGTGGTCGATTTTCGGGGGAAGTTTCTGAAATCCTGTCCCGGAACGCGGCACTACCATTGCTGCGGATACAGGATTCTCAATTTTGGCGCCCAGTGCTCGCTCGACTGCTCCTATTGCATCCTTCAGGCTTACTTGAACCAGCCGAATCTCAGACTGTTCGGCAACCTCGATGAAATGTTGCGCGAACTCTCGGAGGTCCTCGCGCAAAACCAGCGCAGCCTGCACAGGATCGGGACCGGAGAATTTACCGATTCTCTTCTGCTGGACCCTTTTACTGAGCTGTCTCGATTGCTTGTTCCATATTTTGCCCGAACTCCCAATGCGGTCCTCGAGCTGAAAACCAAGACCAACTTTGTTGAAAACCTCAGAGGACTCGATCATGAAGGCCACACGATCATAGCCTGGTCGCTGAATTCGGAGGAGGTCCGCAAGCGAGAGGAACCTTTTGCGGCCACGATCGCCGAGAGGCTCAGCGCGGCCCGCTCCTGCTCCGGCGAGGGTTATTTTCTGGCCTTCCATTTCGACCCGATTATCGACTATCCAGGCTGGAAATCCGGCTACGCCCGCACACTCGATCGACTCTTCGCCGGAGTCGACCCGGCCCGAATCGTCTGGATCAGCCTGGGAGCTTTACGCTTCATGCCCGCGCTGAAGGCAATTATCAGAACACGCCATCCTTCGAGCCGGATTGCTTACGGAGAGTTCATTCGCGGACTGGACGGCAAGATGCGCTACTTTCGAGACATAAGGGCCGAATTCTATTCCTTCATGATTGACAGCATCCGGCAGGCTGACCCCCATCTGTGCACCTACCTGTGCATGGAAGATGACGATATCTGGAGGGAATCCTTCGGTTTTTCCCCCAAAGAGCGTGGGGGGCTGAGCCAAATGCTCGACCGCGCCGTGGAAAAAAGGATGAATATCGGGCCATTTGAGCCTCTGGGAAACCCGGCCCTATAAGGTATTGATCTCAGGGTCCCTGTCAATGCGCAGTTCACTGATTCTGTAAGTGAGGCGGCAACCTAATTCATTGCTCAAACCACGCTGTTTCTGATAGAAGAGAGTAAGGCGTCATTTTCATAACAGCAGGGTGTGGGACCGTTGGTCAGTTTTTGGTGAGGTCTGCAATGCGAAAGGCAGAGCCAACAGGAATGACTCCCGAAAAGGGTCTTATCCGGGAATCGATCGAAGCTTACGGTGATGAGGTAATTAAATGTTTTACGGATTAAGGCGATATGAAACGCTCCACAGACTCTGGTGGTTCGTATTTTTCTTTCTTTGCCTGTTTCTCGCCAGGTACTCAGACAGTTTCACTCATGTTCCCCGGCAAGGTCCGGAGCTTAGGGACCTGGGGAAGGCCGCTTTCTGGACCGGTCTTCAAGGCATAGGCATGACAGCGCCCAGCCCCGCACACTCCAAGGCAAAACAGGACCAGCCGGACAAGGGCGCCAAGCCGCAAACCGGCAAATCAACCGATCCGGACAAGACGAAGCAAGCCTCCGAACCTTCAGCCGGGCAAGACGATTCCCGGGGCAACATTGAATTGGTCAGCGGCATGCTTCTTTTTATCATCCGGGCGGGAATAATCTTTTTAGAACTGCGCCTGCTCTGGCTTGTGGTTCAATATGCCGGGAGATACCTGCTCCAGATGTTCATGTCGGAAAGCGAGGCCCCTGGACCACTCAATCCTGAACTTGCAAAGACCAGACCGCAATCGCCGTTGTCCGCGCAGGTTCTGGTTGCCAAGATCACGCGGAGTCCCCTGAGTTTTATCCTGCATCCATTTATTCGGCTTAGGCTGATGCTATCGGGCTTTCAGAAAAACGTCTCATCGGAGGAACTGTTCGAAAAAGAGCGCCGGGTGGTCGAGGCTGACTGGCGCATTCTATACGGTTCATGGGGGCCTTACCGATGCCTCATCTGGGTCCTTCCCATCCTGGGACTTGCTCAGACCGCCCTGCTCCTCATTGCCCAATTCAACATCGCCTCTTCCGCTTTTGCCCTTCTTCCTCAAAAGGAAGCTCTCCAAGCCGCCAAGCCCATGGTCAGCTTTACCGTTCAAAAGGAAATACTTGACACCATCAAGCCCACTTTGAATCTTCTGCTTCCCCTGATCCAGGCGGCAGGCATGGCCGTCTTTTTTCAACTGGCCTCCACCCTGCTGAGGTATTTTGAAGAGCTTTATCTTTCCAATCTGGATTCGTTCATCTACGACCGGCTGCTCTCAAAGCTGCCCATCCGGAGCCATGATACCATCCTCATTCTGGAGACGCTTCAGCAGCAGTTCCGAGACCTTCAAGCCGCGCTCAAGAGGATCGAAAACAAGGTCCTTTCGCCATCGGAAGTTGAGAAACAGACATGAAACGTTCGGACCGGGGAGCAAGCATCAAGGTGGGACCGCTGTTGAAAAAGTTCCTGGAACAGCATCCCGCTTTTGACGCCAACCCGATCGGAGACTGGAAAGACCTGGTTGGCGAACAGGTGGCCCGCTGCACCAGCCCTAGGTCGCTGAAGAACAAGGTCCTGGTGATCGTTGCCCACGATTCGGTCTGGAAGCACCATCTCGATCAGTATAAAGAAATCTTGACGGAGAAAATAAATGCCGGGCGGCCCGAGCGCATTGTTGAGCAAATAGTCATTAAGGTGGCCGAAATGCCCGAATCGGCGCCGGTACTAAACCCCGCTCACAAAAACCTCGAAAAAATCAAAGCCAGGCGATACGCCGCGCGCAGAAAACTCAAGGCCCCGGCCAGGAAGCTTACCCCGGAAGAACAATCCCTGATAAAAAGCCTGCCCGATCCCGATCTGCGGGAAATCGGGGCAAAGCTGCTCAAGCGCATTCCGGCCGGCGAGGCGGAATCGGAGTAGTTAACTGAAGTCGGAGCTCAGATGTCAGAACGCCCCGCTGCATCTCCTGATTGACGGCATTCCGTTATGATCGTATCCTGCCGGCATTACGTCGCCCTTGCGAAGCAAGATATGGCCGATAACTCCGTTTCAAAAGCTTTGGTCGGTCTGCCTAGGTTGTCCTTTGCCGAAGGGCGCGAAAGAATATGGCAAGATGGGCTATGCTGGAACCGCTTGGGCACAAAGACGTGAGCACGACCACGATTTACACGCAGGTTTTGAACAAAGGAAGTCACGGTAAGAAGTCCGGCCGATGTATTGCGACCCGGTGTATGCAGTCTTTATAAATCCTTTTTCGGCCACTTGCACTGCCGCGACCACGTGATCAAGATGACGGCATCACTATTGAAGAATGCTCTTCGGACGCTAACACTTCAGGGGTTAGAGTCAATCACCGCGAGTACGTTCGGCTTCGATGGCTTTCAAGGGGCTACTGCTTATTACGACGGTCGTAAGGATGATCTTGTAACGCCACTTCCGTCCTTCCGAGCGGCAGTCGAAGCGTTGAAGAAGTCGGAAGTTATCTCCAACCTCTTTGGCGCCACGCAAGCCCCACGCATAGCACTTCAGTTTGTTTTCATGGCGTACGCAGATGCCAGGAACTGGAATTCTCACGAGGCGGCATTCGAGTCCGTATGGAATGGATTCGTTCGAGAACTCGACACGCCAACTTGGACATTTGCCGCGGTCGCGAACATCCAAAACGTGGAGTGCTCTGAAAGTCATTTGGAGCTTGTGGACGGTGTATCCCTTCGTGAACGCTCCTGTCCCGAGCTTGAACAACTTCTCGGATGGGGCGCCTTCGAACTGAACGCTCTCATGCAAGACTGGATGGAAACTTCGGGAAGCTCTTATGTTTTTCTTCTCCAGAAGAAGGTACCTAAGACACCAGATAATTTCTTAATGCTCGATGACGGAAACGCATATGTTCGTGCTGAGCGCGCCTTGTTGGCTCTGAGATTGGTTGGTCCCGGTGACATCCGGATCGGGCGCCTCTTTTTGGCCCGACCGGCCAGCTTCAACGTTGGCATCAGTGGAATCCACTCAAGCGGATTCTCCGTCTGGCATCCCGGGCCAGCCTACAAGCTCACTCCTGACAAGATCCCTGACGTCCAGCGTTGGTACGAGGAGATCTCGTCCCTCCAGAGCAGGAACGATAAGCAGACACGCAGCCTAGGGTTAGCGCTGCGCTCGTTCTCTTCGATCTACGATCGGCACTTGCATCAGGCAGAAGACCGAGTGCTGGACGCAATTACCACACTTGAAGCACTTTGGAAGTTGGATAAGGAACTGACGTTTCGCCTCTCGTTTCGTACAGCCGCCCTATTGGGAGAAACAGACGACGAGCGCGTCCGTCTGTACGAAATCGTGTCCCACTACTACAAGGTCCGCAGCAAGATTGTGCATGGTACTGCCCTAAGCAAGAAGGAGGCGGGACAGGTGGCGGAAGACGAACCAATCAGAAGTATTGTTCGTCGAGCCCTGCGCGCTTTCGTGCACCTAGGCAATAATCCAAGCGACTGGACGTTGGCTCGCCTTGACAAAGAGGCCGACATGGTGCTGCTCCATAGTAACCGTCGGCAGAGTCTTAGAGTGGCAATGGGAATCGCAGGCTGAAAATGTCGCCCAACCAGCGTTTGCAGCCAAACAGTTCAATCAGGACCCACCCTCCAACCCCATCCATGGCTCCACGAGATTGTGTTCGATACCAAGCTGATCGAGTATCCGGGCCACCACAAAATCAATGAGGTCCTGAACGCAACTGGGCTTGTGGTAAAAGCCGGGCATGGCCGGAAGGATTATCGCTCCCGCTTCGGCAGTCTTCAGCATGTTTGCGAGGTGAATACGATTCAGCGGCGTTTCGCGGGGGACAAGAATGAGCGGGCGGCGTTGCTTGAGGCAGACGTCGGCCGCCCGGTGGATGAGATTTTGAGACAGCCCGGCGGCAATCGCTCCCAGGGTGCCCATCGTGCACGGGACGATCACCATGCCGGCGCACGGAAACGAACCGCTGGCCAACGGGGCCGCGAAGTCCGTTTCCTCGTATGCGTGGACCTCCGGTGGAAGGTCGTCGCTCAGCGCCACACCGGTTTCCAGTTCGTAGACGAGCCTTCCTGCCTCAGAGGATACGAGGTGAACGTGGTAGTTCATCCTGGGTATCGAACGCAGCAGTTTCCGCGCGTATCCTGCGCCGCTCGCGCCTGTGATGGCGACTGTCAGGTTTTGCTTTTTCAAATTGAGGTCCCCACTTTTACCTCTTTGCGCCGCCGTGGAAGGCGGCGCTACCAACGGGTTTTGCTTTTTCAAATTCAGGGTCCCACTTTCAACGACTCAGGCAACCGAGGCAAGCTGCGTGAAGGTCTCGAGCCTGGGCGCCCCTTCCAGTTCGCCTGCCTGGAAAAGAAGCGAGTAGAAGAGGCCGAGTCCACTGCGCTCCCCTTCGTTTAAATCAAATCGGAGGCAACGGTAATACTCATGCAGTTCCGGGATCTCCAACAGCCCGGTCCCGGCGGCCTGCTCGCAGATCCTGCCGATATTGGCGAGGCCCCATCTTTTGGAAGCAAGAAGGGCCGCTATCGCATCCGGTAACTGCCCGTTCTTTTCAGCAACCGTCTCTTTGCGTATTACCCATACGGCAAACACGAACGGGAGTCCGGTCCACTCAAACCAGGCTGTCCCAAGGTCGAGAACGTGAGGGAAAATACCGCTTCGGCCAAGCCGCAGTGCTTCATCACCAATTACAAGGCACGCGTCGGGAAGCTCGGACCCTGAAAGATAATCCGAACAGGACCCCGTTTCGAACCGGGGATCCACCCCGTATCGCAGCCTGCACAGGACTTTCAGCAGCCCGACCGAAGTATGAGATTGGGAGCTTGCCAGCACCGTCTTCCCTGAAAGCCGCTCAATGGGCATGCGGCTCAGCAGGAGCACGCTTTTTACTTCGCCGGCGGAGCTGATCGAGAGGTCGGGCACGATGTAATAGAGACCGGCTCGCCGGGCGTATTCGATTGAAGAAACGGGGCTTATGTCCAGCGCCCCGTTTGCACAAAGCTCGTTCAATTCGGAAGGAACGCCGGGGACAATTGCGAAGGGATTGGCTATTATGCCGGCTTCCAGCGGATAATAGATGGGAAGCACGTTTAGAAAATCGATCCTTCCGAGCCTCAGCTTTGCGCGCAGTTCACCCATTTCCAGGCTCCTTCTTTCCCGGTTTGAATAAGAGCTTCAGCCAGATTCGATTCGTCAATGCCGGATTGGATTTCGATGGCCAGCATATGAGCTTTCGCCCCAGGCTCGATGCTGCCGAAATCGCTTTTGCGGCCGAGCGATCTGGCGGGATTGACCGTAATCATCTCGATCACTTTTTGAGGATCGACTGAGGGATGGTTATCGAGAGTAAAGGCTGCTTCGGCAAAAAGGTTCAGGTCCGTGTTGCTGGCAAGGCTGTCGGTTCCAAGTGTGCAACTTATGCCGAGTGAAAGCGCCTTTTCGATCCACGGGCGGCCCGAGCCCAGATTCCGGTTGCTCCTCGGACAGAAAACCACGGTGCAGTCCCTTTTCGCCGCAAGCGTCCAATCCGCTTCGGTCATATGCACGGCGTGCACCAGGAGCGTACGGGAATCGAGCGCGCCGAGGCAGTCCAGGTACTCGATCGGGGTTTTCCCGGGCGGGGTCCACGCCGGGTCCCACCGCCCTACCCTCTCAAGCAGTTCGCGGCAAAAACCTTTTCCGCTCTTTAGAAATTCGATCTCATCCAGGTGTTCGGCCACGTGGATCGAGAAAGGAAGCCCGCGCTCCCGCGTCCATTCTTTTGACTCGGCGATGATCGCCGGCGAAACAGAATAGACCGAGTGAGGGACCGGAATGGCGGGAGCGCCGTCAGCAGCCGAAACCTCGACGGTCCGCCCACCCGCCCGCGAGGCGGGCATGGCCGCCGCAACCGAGTCCAGATTGAATCCGAGCAACTCGAGGAAAATCCTCCGCTCGGGAAGGCGGGCGGCTGTTCGAACGTATGACAGGCTATCCGGGCCGTCCGTGTTTCGTCGTGCAGTACTCTGGTGTTCTACCGCCCCGCCGTTTGTTGTATCTGCGCAAAGCCCCGTCCCGCTGCTTAATAGCTCAGCTTCGCCACTCCGAAGGCCCTCATCGACAGAGTGCGATTCCATCCCGGTCCGAAGTGCGAACAGCAGTGCGATCCATTCGCGAAAGCAGGGCTGCGGAAAGGGTATTTTGCCTCTAAGGGCCGAGAGTTCCAGATGGGTGTGGGCGTTAACCAGGGCCGGGAAAAGAGCGGCTCGGCCGTGATCGGTCACCCGGGCGCCCGCAGGTGAGTCCCTCCGGACAGCGGTGAACGGTCCCGCCGCGATAACCCGGCCCCCGCAGGTCAAAACAGCGCCACTGCGCAAGGGCGGGGCCGAAACCGGCACGACCCATTCGGCCCGGTGGATCTCAGGGGGTTTGGAAGCTGGCGAAAGCTCGTTCATAGCAACTCGTAAGCCATCGTGCGCCGCCGCGGCTCGAAACCGGCGGACTGGATTATCCTATGGATCTCTTCGGCCGAAAGGCGGAAACGGACCCCTGCCGCCGCGACCACGTTCTCTTCGATCATTGTGGACCCGAAGTCGTTGGCGCCGAAAAAGAGGGCCAACTGAGCGACTTTCGGCCCCATTGTCACCCAGGAGGCCTGAATGTTGTCAAAGTTGTCGAGAACAAGCCTGGAGATTGCAAGGAGCCGCAGATATGAGACGGCAGTTTCAGGTTCCCGGGGGATTGCGGTGTTTTGGGGCTGGAAGGCCCACGGAATGAAAGCGGTAAAACCTGCGGTACGGTCCTGAAGATCACGCAGGGCGAAAAGGTGCAGGAGCCTGTCTTCCGGCGCTTCCTCGTGGCCGAACATCATAGTGGCGGTTGTGCGAAGGCCCTGAGAGTGCGCCTCCTCCATGACGGCCAGCCATTCGGCCGTTGAACATTTGCGCGGAGACACCCGCCGCCTCACCGAGTCGACCAGAATTTCGGCGCCCCCACCCGGGATCGAGTCCAGTCCGGCAAGTCTCAGCCTCGAGATGACCTCGCCGACGCCGATCCCCTCCAGCCGGCTGAAAAACACGATTTCCGGAGGCGAGAAGGCATGTATGTGAATTGGATACTTTGACTTTATGAAGCTCAGCATCTCTTCGTAAAAAGAGAGCGGCAGACCGGGATGGAGCCCGCCCTGCAACAGGACCTGCGTCCCGCCCAACCTCAGTGTTTCCTCGAGTTTTTCGGAAAGCTCGCTCCTGCTCAGGACAAAGGATTCACTATGGCCTGGAGGCCGGAAAAAAGCGCAGAAACGGCACCCGCACACACAGACATTCGAGTAGTTGACGTTACGGTCAACAACGTAGGTAACAACAGGCTGGGAACGCATTTCCAGAGACGGAGAATGCTTTTCCAGAGACGGAGAATGCTTTTCCAGAGACGGAGAATGCTTTTCCAGAGGATGGGAATGCTTTTTCAGGCGCACCTCATGAGCCATCCTGCCCAGCGTATGAAAATCGCCGCTCCGGTAGAGATCCCAAGCCTGATTTATATTTAACCTGCCGTTTTCAATCATAATTTAACCAAACAACGTCCGGAGCTTATGACAGCCGCCCTTCGGAAGCCGGACTTCTGAAAACTTTGCGGAACAGGCTGTCGCGTTCCACCGGCTCGAACCCCGCATCCCGTATAGTCCTCTCTATCTCCCGGCGGGTCATTCCCTGCTGAGACTCGGCCCCCGCCATGTGCCCGATCTTCTCCTCGACCACCGTTCCGTCAAAATCGTCCGCGCCGAAGTAGAGGGCGGCCTGGGCGAGCTTGACCGAGAGCATCACCCAATAGGCTTTGATGTGTGCAATGTTATCGAGCATCAGCCTGCTCACGGCGATCGTTTTCAGGTCGTCTACCCCGGTCGTCGGCGGTAGATGGCTGAGAACGGTATTGGCCGGCTGGAACGTAAGAGGGATAAAGCAGACGAAGCCCCCCGTCCGGTCTTGAAGCTCTCGAAGCGCCGCCATGTGATCGAGCCGCTCCCTCACAGTCTCGATATGCCCGTAGAGCATCGTAGCGTTGCTCTTTATTCCGATTTCATGAGCCTGGCGCATAACATCCAGCCAGCCGTCGCCGTCCAGCTTCTCAGGGCAAAGCCGCTCTCTTACGCGCGCGCTGAACACCTCGGCCCCGCCGCCCGGAAGCATCTGAACGCCGGCCGATTTCAAACGGGCAAGAACATCTTTGACGGATGTCCCCTCATTTTTTGCAAAATGAGCGATTTCAACCGCTGTAAACGTTTTGATAAAGACATCGGGCTTTGTGTCGCGTATCTTCCGGACAAGGTCTTCAAAAAAAGAAAGAGCAAGGTCGGGGTGGCAGCCTCCCACGATGTGTATCTCGGTCAGACCGTTCCTGTTGGCGCGGATTTTATCGAGGATTTCATCCTCGGAGAGTTCGAATGAAAGCGGGTCGCCTTTTTTTCTGCTGAAGGCGCAGAAGCGGCAGCCGTTTACACAAATGTTCGAGTAGTTGATATGGCGGTTTACGACGTAGTAGGACGTGTTTCCGTGAAGCCTTGTCCTGACATGATGAGCGAGCGAACCGACGGCGTTCATGTCCGGGCAGGCAAAAAGTCTTTCACCGTCTGAAATCGTGAGCCTCTCCCCCTCCGCGATTTTGTGACGGATGTCTTCCAGGCCGAGTTTCTTAAAATACCGTGGTTCGAACATATTTTTGTCCCGCTGATTCACCCGGAGCGGTGCTCCATTCGACGCCCATCCCGATCCGAAGCAGCTTTATGAACTCATCGACCTTGCGCTCCAACTCCTCTAAGGGCGCCTCGTATATGCCGGCCCCCGCATCGAGAAAAGAAACGCAGTAAGCCTGGAGGAATCGGTCCATCAGCGCGTCCAGCATGAAGACGGCCATTTTGATGTCCGTATCGGCCCTGATGTCCCCCCTCGCGATCCCGGCCTCTACTACGGGAAGCAGGTACTCCGCCGAAAAAAGGTGTACCTGCTGCAAAGACTCCGTCCGAAGAGGGAAATCTTCCTGAAAAATCATCTTGAGGTAGATTCGATAGACCCTGGGGTGGCGCTCGATGAACCGGATTCCCGCCAGCATGCTCTCTTTTATTCGCTCGAAAAAATCCGCACTGGAAGTCTCTCTTTTCACCTGCCGCAGCGATTGCCTCACAAGCTCCACCGCATAGTTGAAGATAACGCGAAAGAGGCCTTCCTTGCTGCCGAAATATTGAAAAAGAGACCCCTTGGCTATGCCGATCCGTTCCACCATGCGATTAACGCTCGCCTGCCGGAACCCGTGGCGTGAGAACTCATCCACGGCCGCATCCAGGATCTTGCTCTTTTTGCCTTCATCAAGCTTGTTGAAAGTATCGCGCGCTAACATCCGGCCCTCACATCCCAGGGAAAATGACCAGGTGGTCATTATAGACGCAGGGCAGGTTTTGTCAAACTGATAAAGTGACCGGCCGGTCATTTTTCGCCGCCGAGACGCAGAGAGAAAATGCGTTTCCACGCGAAGACGCGAAGCCGCGAAGAAAGAAAAGCAGACTCAGGTTAGGGAAATCGTCTGCAAGGTTGGGGACGCTGAGCACAAGGCGCCGGATTGCAGGTAAACACGCATTCAGGCTTCGCGTCTTCGCGTGCACCACGCTCCTATCACTGATAGCGAGAACGGCGGATTGCCTGGCAGGGTTAAAAGGAGGGATTTCAGATGAATTTATTCCGGACGATCGAAGAACACATATTCACGCTGGCATTCGGGGCATTTCATAACTACTCTGTCATCGCCTTCGCCGTGAATGCTGATCCTTATTCCGCAGAAATCGCATCTCCTGCAGAGCAGCAACCCTCGGAACCGGGGGAGAATGCGCCCATGCCTGTTCGTAACCTGCGCGGCCGCGTCCTTTTCCCTTTCGGAAGGACCTCCCCCAAGGGTAAGTTCATCCTGTTTACTGGTCAAACTCTATTCGCCCCTTTTTTAAAGGCCTCTATTCGCCTTATGGCCCCAAACCGGGAAAAAGTAAACAAAAAGCTGCCTTATGGGCACAGCCGAACCACATTCCCTTTAATTGGACCTGAAACTATACATACAGACGACAGAGATTTGATTTTAGTTGACGGGCCGGCGCGAAGACAGGATCTCACCACAGAGACGGGACATGGTCCGGACAGGGAGAGGCCGCAGAGAAAAACCTTAGTGTAAAGTGGGAAGCTTTTGCTCCCTGCTCCCTGCTCCCTGCTCCCTGCTTCGCGCCACAGCATGACAAGCAGGTCGCAAGGACTTAAATACAAGGGAGAAAAAGTTGGAGAATGAGCAAATGAGTGAATACAGTCATGAATGGATTTGCCGAAATATTGTGGACGGCGCCCCGGACGCAATAATATTCGCCGACGCCGCGGGAATCATTCGTCTCTGGAACTCGGGAGCGGAGACTATTTTCGGGTATAGCGCAAGCGAGGCGATCGGGCAGGACCTCGAAATCATAATTCCCGAAAAACTCAGAGAACGCCACCGGCAAGGATACCGCAAAGTGATGGGGACAGGAGTCTCCAGGTATATGCAGGAACTGCTGGCCGTTCCGGCGCTGCGGAAAGACGGCGCACGGATTTCAATTGAGTTCAGTATAGTAGTTCTGAAATCGGATGACGGCGGAATCGTCGGATCGGCGGCCCTCATACGCGATGTAACCGCCAGGTGGGAAAGGGAAAAGGCAAGCGCTCACCGCAGAGGCCCTTAGAGAGGCTGAGAACAGGCTTAGAGACGCAAAAATCCACCACAGAGGCGGGTCATGGTCCGGACAGGGAGAGGGCACAGAGGTTTGAAATTATTTGCTCCTGGGTTTTTCTTGTTTGTTCAATCTTCTGTCGTTGAAGAACTTTCCTCTGTGCAACTAATGTGCAGTTTCTTGAAGTTCTGTAAAGATTTTTATCTAAATTGTTGTTTTCTCTGTGCTCTCTGTGTCTCTGTGGTGAACGGGTACCTAAAATCACATGCAACAGCCGTTTAAGCCAACCAAGGAACAGGTCCGGGCAGCAAGGGGCAAGTCAGTCCCCGACATTATCGCGCCCGGGCTGAAGGTGCTTTTTTGCGGAATAAACCCCGGCCTGTACACGGCAGCCGTGGGGCATCATTTTGGCCGGCCGGGAAACCGCTTTTGGCCTGCGCTCCACCAGGCCGGTTTTACGCCCAGGCAATTTTCCCCATTTGAGGAAGAAGAACTCCTGAACTACGGATTTGGGATTATAAACATCGTGGACCACGCAACCGCCCGCGCCGACGAACTCACGGCCGAAGAACTCGCCGGGGGCGGGGCTGTACTCGAGCATAAGGTCCGAACTTTTAAGCCCCTTTTTTCCGCGATCCTGGGATTTGGCGCCTACCGGCTGGCATTCAGACGCCCGAAAGCCCTGCCTGGACTTCAGCCGGAAAAACTCGGCGGGATATCTTCCGCCTGGGTTTTGCCTAACCCGAGCGGCCTGAACGCTAACTACCAGATGAAAGATCTCGTTCGCATGCTCAAAGAGCTAAGAGAAGCTGTTGAAAAATCAATGGGTTGACGATACACACCGGAGGCCATTTTCTTTTTGTGACACTTTTGTGACAGGTGCGGTCCTATCCCCGCGTTTCGTAAGCCCGTTAAGAAGGTTGACAGCCTTTCTCTTGCTCTCCTGGCTCAGATGTGCATACCGCATGGTCATGGCGATATTCTTGTGTCCAAGCAACTCCTGAACCTCTTTGAGATTAGCGCCCTTCATAACCAGTTGGCTTGCAAAGGTGTGTCTCAGGTCGTGAAATCTGAAATTCTCGATACCGGCCCGCTTGCATGCGCCTAAAAATCCGGTTCTGATGCTCTGGACGGTTTTCACCACAAGAGCAAGGCCCTTGCGCTCTCCCGGATTCTCAGGATGCTTTAGGGCATGCTGCGCCCTGGTAAATGTAAAAACGCTTTTTGCTCCCGGCCCTTGGCTTCTCCTGATGTCGGCAAACAAAACCTCCATAGCGTCATTTACCGGAATCTGCCGCGCCTCATTGGTTTTTGTCTTGGAAAGATAGATGAAGCCGTTTCTGATCTGATCCCACTGGAGAGACAGGATTTCCCCGCGCCTCATGCCGGTATTGAGAGCGCATGCCACAATCGGCCTGAGATAATCGGTGCATTCGCGCAAGAGTGCTGAGATTTCATCTTCGGTCAGAAACCGGAGCCTTTGATTGTTCTCCTTCGTGAGAAGGGACTTTCCTTGCTCAAATGGACTCCGCTCGAGCATCTGCCATTCTTTTGCTTTTTCAAACACATGGTGCAGGCAGGTTATTTCACGGTTGACGGTTGTAGGAGAGCGAAAGCCGTCGTGTCTGGTGGGCTTTCTTTTCAGGTGGCTTCTGTAAGTGTCCAGGTCAATATATTTGATGTTCGCCAGCTTTGTGTCTTTCCCGAAGTATTCCCGGAAGTTCTCTATGAAGTGGCATTTGGAGTTTTTGAAACCGTCCTGATCCTGGAAGTTCTCTTCGTATTTCTTCAAAACCTCGTCCAGGGTTGTCGTGTAGTCCTTCTTCACGTCCAGGTATCGCTTCTCCGCAATGAGAGATACCCGCTTTGCGAGCTCGGCCTCTGCATCCTTTTTCTTGGTAAAGGATTTGCGGACCCGCTTTCCTGTCGGGTCAAAATAGTCAATCTGCCAGCCATTACCGCGCTTTCGAATTGCCATGGTTACAACCCTCCTTTACTGTCCAAATTACAGGACTTTCAGACATAAAAAGGTTCCAATAATTTGTCTAGGAGTGCCGGATTCAGACCCCATTTTGCTAAACACTCTTTCTTGAGCTTTTGTATAACTGGTGCTTCACCATTGTAGTTTCTCCACTTATTAAACAGATTCTCAACATTATTCATCGCATCATCTATGATACACCTAGCGTATAAATATCTTTTTCCTCTTTCATCTTTAGGATAGTCATAACCTCCATTGCGCCACGCATTGTAAGCGGAAAGTCCCTCTTCCATTACTAGAGCTTTATCCATGGGTATTCCGTCTGCGTTCCCTACAATCACATGTACAACTTCATGAGCTATATTACCTACAAAATCAGAAGAATTAGTAAAAAAACATTTCGGAAAGGTAAGGATTCTTGCCTCAGAATCGAATCTACAGTCCAGAGAACTAACAATGTTAATGGTTATCTCATGTTCAAAAGCTGGTTTTCCGATCAGTTCGGCGGCCTTCTTTAGTTGACACTTGAACTGATCGATAAACTTTTTTTCATCTTGCGCGGTAATCATAAGTCCTGTAAAGGATTTAATTGAGATCTTGACAATTTCTGGCATAGAGAACTCCCTTTTTCTGTTAACCATATCCCTGGCATTCATGGCCTGCCAGCGACTTTTGCTTGGCTGCATCGGCTTCCATTTCGTGCCTGAAAATTTCGGCCACAAGCACGTTAATGGAGACATACTTTTTCCGTTTGATTGTCTCGTGAGCGGCCCTCTCTCTGAGCCATTCCGCCAATTCATCTGGCAACCTGAAACTTATTGTTTTCATCCGTCCTCCCTGTTTTTTGGCTAGTCTGATGTCAGTTTAGCCACTATTGCCAGATTGTCAAGCACAAACTGAAGGGGAGCATCAAAACCATTTCGGAGAGAATTACTTTTCTGCGTCAGTTAATTGGTCGCCCAGAAGAACGGAGTAAAATTTTTCCTTAACAGAGTTCTCAATGTTAATGCCTTCTTTAGAAAGTTGAATATCCCGCATAGTGAATTCCCAAATTAACTTATTCGCTTCTTTATCCTGCCTGCTGTCCAGCATCCCCTTTAGCGTATCGGTGAGCACGTCTATATTGCCTTCAATTGAATCTCGCATCCCAAGAAGCTCGTCGGTGGAAGGCTTCTGAGAGAAGTGAGTTACAAACAAATCGAATAATTCCACTCTTAGTTCATTGATCTTGCTGAAATCCTCATATTTGATCCATCCATATAAGTCTTTCCCTACATGTGTCTTAATGTCTCCATTAGGATTCAGATAGATAGTTCCCCACATTGTTATATTTTGGGTTTTATGTGGCTCTAACGATGGATGCACTAATTCGTTGCGTACTTCTTTATCAAATCTGGCTAGATGGTGATTGATTCGTTTCTGTAATTTCCTAAATTCACCTATGAAATCATTAGAGAATGATGAAGTAAGAAGCTGAATATGGTTTACAATCTTCTTCAGCTTTTTATTCACTTCCTTAAGTTTTGCCCATACTAGGAAATAGAAATAGATGTCTAAGCCTAATTGAGGCCCACGATAGTCTGTTCTTTCCATCATTTTCTTGATATTCTTCTGGTCAGGACATGCCGATTTAATCCTATGGTACTGCAAAAGCACCCCATAGACATGCTCTTCGAACTCTCCTAGATGATGTAGAATTTCCATATTAAGTAAATCATCATTGGTTATCTTAATGAAATTTAATCTGCTGCTCAGGAAGTCAAACCTATGTCCATTGTTTTTCATTCAGCTTCCTTTGTCTTGGTATGCCCCGGCTCATCATCGGGCCGGTTGTTTTGGTTAAATGTCTGCCTCTTCTACTACCCCATAGGCAAGGGAAACTCTTCTCCAAGGCTTCGCCTGGAGCCTCTTGATAATAATGTGGCGGTCCAGCAATCCTGCCAATCCGTCGCTCGGACAGTCATCCAAGTCTTTTCTCTTGATCCAGAAAATCCGATTTCCATCTTTACACTGGACATGGAACGAAGCAGCATAGTTTTCCAGTTCCTCAGATCTGATCGGGCAACCAGGGAAGTGCTTAGTCAAAAGTTCTTTTACCTTTTGAACTTTCTCTTCGTCCATCCCTTACCTCCAATATATGTGGCCGGACTGAGCCGGGCCGGTTGTGGCCCTCTTGTTCATGCACTTTCTTAAGCTGCTGTGCGTCCGGCTCTTCGACCGCTTCGCCGAAAGGGTCTTCAATTTCACTAATCATGTAAGTGCTTATTAAAAAGCTGTCAAGTGTCCATTTTTACAGGGTTTTTTAGAGGTAGTGGATAACTATAAGATTAGAATTTTGAGTATTCCCAGAAGAGCAAATGTAAATATGAAAGACAAGCAAATCTCACTTATGGTTGAACAAGTTTTAACCTTACGCACCTTATCTATGAATTCTTGCATTTCCTCCTGTTCAAATTCTTTTTCCCATTCATATTCTGGTAGATTATACCTAGCTTTCAGATCGTCAACGTCCTTTGTCATTATCTTTTTAAGTTTTTCAATTTCGTGTTTATAAAAACCGATTGCAAGAACATGGGATAGTCCCCACGCTCGACTAAACTCGGCTATCACCACATAGAGAATAACAATGGAGCAAATCATTAAGCGTTCAAAGTCATTGTGGGCATAAGTATAAATCCCATACATGATAGCGAGAGAAATAAGGTGTCTAATGGGAAGCCACACGTAAATTACCCACGGAGGAAAAATATCCAACATAAGCATAGACGACTCCAGAGTTTATTTTTTCTCGTTGTAATTTTCGCAATTTTCACAAGCCTCTTTTGCCTTCTGAAAATGATGGTCAGTGAGGTAGAGTGGCTGTGATCCCGGAGCAAGCGTAGCAATAAATTTAACATCTGGATGGCAAACAGGCTTGTCTAAGTTTTTGCATTTCTGAAAACGTTCCATTTTTCTCTCCTATAAATTTGACCAGCGTTGTATTTTCACCACCACCTCTTTCCGGGATTTACTATACCGCTCCCGGCTTACCCGTACAATCTTTTCTTCATTGAACTCCATGGCCTCTTATTAAGCAAAAGGCCCACCACATCCCGGCGATACACCACCCGTAAATCTCAGGCCCCTCCAGAATGCCCAATGATCGACAATCTCACTCTCGGGGAATTCGATTCTGTCGGCAAAAATACAAGAGGCGGATTGCAACAATTTTCAGCGTGCGCTATTAAGAATAGAGGCAAAAATAATTTTCGAATTTTATTTTTTCTCCGAATACTCTTGAGTCACTGCTTGGCCTGCTCTGATTTTTCCAGTGGGATATCTTTACCCGTAAAAATCCAATAAACCGGCCTGATCGCAAAGCCGATAAAAATCCCACCCAAAAAAGCTAGTGTGATATAAAACATGGCTGAACCCTTTCCAGGAAACGCTTATCTATGACGCTAAAGATCGTAGCCAAATATCGAAGATGGAGTAGCCCAACCAAGATAACAATCTGGATAGGGATTGTGGGAATAGCCTTTGCCGTTTTCGCATACCTCTTTCCAAGATCAACCTCGGATTTTAAGTGGCCAACATCCTTCGAAGAACTCAAAGCCAAATCACAAAAAGATGAGGTGGATGTAATTCTTGAGCGAACATTCTGGCTCTTGGAAGAACCGGGCGCTTCCATTTCCCTAGGTAGATGTCCCGGCCTAGATTGCATTACTTTTACACTCGGGAAGACGGAAATAGCTGACGGTATTATGCGCCAAAATGTACATGTAGCTGGGAAAGGTTTTGAGGGATCACTTATAGAGATGGGTGGAGGCTTTATTACGTCCTTACTGCGGGATGATAAGACCGGGCAAATGATAAAGCTCCAATTTACTGATTTCAGCTTTCCGATTCGCAAGAATTCACAGGTCAAAATATACTCATACATAGGTAATATATTGTTTGAAATCATTGATACTCGTGTGGAATCTCTTAAACTTAGACTCATTTTGAGTCCTCCAAAAATACCTGCTAATATTTTTGATTCTCAAGCGGATGTCGATATTACTATCAAATGAGCGCCACCTTACTGCGTTGCCTACCAGTTAAATAGATTCTGCCCTGTCGCAGCCTCGGGCGAAGCCCCCGGCCTGTGTGATTCATCGTCCGTTTTCCTGTGGAAAATAAGGGCAGGCTCGCGGTTCCCTGTTACGATACTGCGCGATACTCTGCCCCCATGTGCTCACCATCTCTAGCGGAGACTTCTCTCATAAACTTCCGCTTCGAATTTCTGTTCCTGGTTCCAATGCGCCAGAGCTGCCTTGAAATGTGCGTCGCTTTTGAATTCGGTCCTCACAGGTCGCGCTCTCGGGGCATCACCAAGCGAGGGGAACCTTAGCCTTTTCGAAGTATCCGGGTGGAGTATGTCGGCAATCCGGCCCGCCTCCGCCTTCTGGCGTTCACTGAGAACGCTTGCCATACTCGGAAACGTCAAGCCCGGAACTTTTTTCTGCTGCATGGAGGGGAAACTCAGCATCGGTTTTGCCGGGTCCTTCGCCACGGGCTTGTATTGCGCTTTTTTCATGCTTGGAAACTGGGACATATCTTTCTCCTTTACCACCTGATCGGCCCGCAAAACTTGCGAATGTCCACATCACTCACTTCGATTTCTTGCCACCTGAACTTGGGAAAATTCACATGGGGTGCTGCCGCTTGGGCTTCCTGCCAGTAGTCCGCAAGCGCCTTGAGGTAGTTCTCCCGCGCCTGGAACACAGAATCCCGCCATGCAGTCGTATAGCGTTCATAAGCCGCTTGCATTGCGAGATTAGCACTTGACTCCTGACTTTCGAGTTTATCTAAGGTGCCGGGGTCCCTTTTACGCCAATCATGAGCAAGTTGGAGCCGTTGTTCGAGTCGCTAGAAACAGGAATGAGTGGCTGTCAGGTTCAGACCCCGCCGACGAGGGGGGTGCAGAACTGCCCAAGTGCATAGCACTGATTTTTCATGCTCACAGGGATTTTAAGGCGGGCTGCCAATGATTTTCGTAGCGGCAGCGTAAAAAGACGGCGGAAATAGCGGCGTGGACTGCCTGGAGTTCCCGAGTCCATCAGGAACGGCCGTGAAAAACAACCTGAAAGCGTTAATCGCGTCCTTTAACTCCTCAAAAGCGGGCGGTTTTAGAAAGACAGCATTCGCTCCGAGTGCATAGGCTTGAAAAGTCGTTAGTTCATCAGGAGCCGTGGAGAGGATGATAACTGGTATTACCTTCGTTGGTGCTCCGGCCCGAATCTTTTCAAGCGCCTCAAGGCCATCCATGCAAGGAATGTTGAGGTCAAGGAGAATCAGATTTGGCGTGACACATTTCTTATCTTCAAAAGGTGGTCGGTTATGGAGATAGTCCATCAACTCCAGACCACCACGTACAAACCTGAGATGGCACTGGATACCAACCTCCTTTAAAACTTCCTCGATCAACAACCGGTCATCCTCGTCATCATCAGCAACCAGAACGACAACTCTTTGTTCCGAAATCAGCATCGCATCATACCTCTAACTCTTAATCTAATACTTAATGGGAGGATTACAACCTATTGCAAAAAATAGGCTGAGATTTTTGAGGAGTATCTGAAACTGCAAAGGAAGTCATTAAAAACCGGCGCTTCATTATAAAATCTTAATCAAAAGAAGGACTTGAAAAAGGATGGTAGTTATTAAATTGTCCCTAAAGCTAGACTAGCTAAATGTTTGCCGCTTTATAATTGTCGTCACCTTTTTGATAAACGTAGTAATGGTCTTTTTTTATTTGCTCTAAATACCCATATTTTGCCGTCACAAGTCCCGATGGAATCGATTAGAAATTAACAAATGTATTTATCTATGCCTTATTTGACTTCGTTAATTCCAATAAATATATAAATCACACTTATAATTAATACTGTAAACACTATTAAAAGCAAAGAAAAGTAGTGATGGTTCAGCCAAAAAACACTGGTCTGGTAACGCGCTGAAATCGTGTGTTCATCAATCGTTGAAAACATCCCTCCCGATCATCGGCTGCAGAAAATATTTACCTCGCCGGAAATATTTTTCTGCAACAAATAATCCATAAATAGCCGGTATATATAGCTAAAGCTAATTTAACCCTTCGCCCGAGCATATTTTACATCTAAAAAATTTAGTATATAGCATAGAGAAAATGGAAAAAATTGCGCCCATTATGATGGGGCTTCAGGATGACCTGCTTTCTCAAATCCTTCGATGAAGGTCCAGGTCATCGGGTTTGATAGCCAATAGCCCTGCTGGGGATCGGATAGGAGGGAGAGTCACCTCCCTCGTCCTCACACACCGCCGCGCGTAGGTTCCGTACACGGCGGTTCATGAAGCACATTGAAGTCGTCGCAGTTGATTCGGCAGTGACACAAGTCCAAGTCAGAAAAAAAGGCCCGCTTCCAAGGAAGGGGCCTTTAATCTTTGGGGTTTTTGGACTTAGTGGTCGGGACGAGGTGATTTGAACACCCGACCTCTTGCACCCCAAGCAAGCGCGCTAACCAGGCTGCGCCACGTCCCGACAGATATTCAGACTAACATTGAGGCAGAGCGCAGTCAAGATCAAAGACAGACGCGGGGACGGGGTGACGCGGTGACGCGGTGACACGGAGATGCGGGGATGCGGTGATGCGGTGACTGGGGACAGGATTTCACCACAGAGACACAGAGGACTCAGAGAGGAGCTTTGGGCAAAATTTGGGGAAAAATGGACAAAAGAGGTATTGACCACCGGGAGGTCAACGTTTCCAGCCCCTTATAGCGCATTTTTTGGACATCTCTGTGTCCTCTGTGTCTCTGTGGTGCAAATTCAGTCGCGTGCTCGCGCATAGAAGCCGGCCCGCCATTGTTCGAAGCGGCCTGCGCCAATTGCGGCACGCATCTGCGCCATCAGGCCGAGATAGTAGTGGAGGTTGTGCAACGTGTTGAGCCGATAGGAAAGGAGTTCGCGGCAGATGTAGAGGTGGCGCAGGTATGCGCGCGAGAAGCGCCGGCATGTATAGCAGCCGCAATCCGGGTCAGGAGGGCCGGGGTCCTCGGCGTATGTGCTGTTCTTTATGTGAAGGGGACCGCGCGAGGTGAACAATGTCCCGTTTCGGGCGTTTCTCGTAGGCATTACACAGTCGAACATATCGACCCCGGCGCGAACTCCCTCGACCATGTCTTCGGGCGTCCCGACCCCCATCACATACCGGGGCGCCGAGCCGGGAAGCCGGGGCGCAAGCCGGTTCATAACGTGGAGCATCTGCTCCTTCGATTCGCCCACAGACAGGCTTCCGATCGCATACCCGTCGAAGCCGATCCCGGCCAGCTTCTCCAGGCACATTTCGCGAAGGTCCTCGAAAACGCTCCCCTGCACTATCCCGAAAAGGGCCGAGCCGCAACCGGCGGCAGCCTCTTTCGAGCGCTCGGCCCAGCGAATCGTGCGCCTGGCGGATTCCGAGGCGTACTCATAGGAAACGGGATATGGAGTGCATTCGTCAAAGCACATCATTATGTCCGAGCCGAGGTTCATCTGGATGCCGACGGCCGCCTCGGGGGTGAGCAGATGGCTGGAGCCGTCGATGTGCGATTGAAACCGGACGCCCTCTTCCTCGATTTCGTTTATCCTGGCGAGGCTGAAGACCTGGAACCCGCCGCTGTCGGTCAAAATCGGGCGGTCCCAGCCCATAAATT
>JBEKQE010000026.1:0-38074 GCA_049520035.1 Syntrophobacteraceae bacterium
CAGAATGTCGCACCGGTCGGCGCCGAGCTTTTTTGCGGCAAGCATCGCCGTGATTATCGGTCCCTGGCCGCAGGCCTCGCATTTTCGGCCCTCCAGGCATTGATCAATCCCCTCGATATCCATTGCCCCGATTTTCTGCAGCAGCCGCTGATCCATTTCAGCCGCCACATCATAGGAGTGATAATGGGAGAGGTCCGAACTGGCCACTATCAGCACCGATTTGCCTTTTGTGCATTCTACTATTGCCTCTGCAAGCCAGCGACATGTGGTGATATCGGGATCTCCCATAACGAGCGGAACGAGCTTGAAACCGGGCAAAACGACCTGAAGGAAAGGGAGCTCAGCCTCCAGAGAATGTTCCTGCCGGAAAACGCCCGGCAGGTCCTTTATGCGCGATTCGCGTTTCACGAGAGCGGCAATCAATTCGCTGTCCAGAGGAATGACCCCGAGCGGAGTACGGAATCCGGCGCAGTCGTAGGTAGCCACACCTCTAAACGGCACATAGTGGCTCGGGCCGATTACGATGACCGAATCGAACTTTTGCCCCTGGACGGCTTTGAAGGAATGTGCGGCAACCTGGCCCGAGTAAATGTATCCGGCATGAGGCGAAATGATTGCCACTGTCTGGCCTTTTGAATCGCGCTCGGGGATCCGGCTTAAATACTCTTCGACCAGTTTTCTCAGTTCCGAAGCTGTTCCAGGGTACCATGTTCCGGCAACTACCGGATCATGGATCAGGGCCGATGGGGCTTCTCCGGCCATCAAGCCGGCAGGACAAAGCAACATCAGAACAAAAACGGCCAAAAACGGAAAAAATCGGCAAGAACTGGTGAATCTTCCGGACATGGCTCTTCCTCCGGCGCTGTTGGTTCGGAAAGGAAGGATCAATCTGCGACAGATACATTTAATTTTTGAGCTGGATTATAGAGAAACTCGCGAGCATACGTCAAGCGGACGTAATAAGAATGACGAAGAGAAGTTTATGCCCAACACCCGGTTGGAGGCACCCGTCCAAATTTATGGGTCCGATTTTTTGGCACGCATTTAACGAAATTTTACGAAAAAGATAGAAAAAGGAAGATTACCACTTGTGCCGCTTTTGCGAATGCCGGACAGGATCGACGGATGCCATTGATTTTACAAGGAAAAGATTTTTCACAGATTTTCATCTAATTTCAGCGACTTAGATATTCGTGCAGCCTAACATCCGTTTATCCCGATGTATTTTTTGCTCCAACTTTGGTTTCGCGTTTCTCGCCCAAAACTGGGGAGATCAACTTTGACGAATCAACTAAGGTTCACTAAAACTGGCATCCACAACAGGGGGGTTTAAGGCAACATCTTTCCGGGGTTCAAATCTTTTTATTCCATTTCATTTCAGCACCAGGGGTTTTTCAAGATGGGGCGTATGCGCGGGGGGGTGCCTACGTCCTGCATTAGAGCTGTTTTGTTTTTTCGGGGAACGGGCGAAAAACTTATGGAGCAGAACTGGCAGGAAATCAGGAGAAAGCTTCAATCGTGCCTGTCAAAGGGGCAGTACGACCTTTGGGTTGCATCAATTGAATTCCTGGGGCTGGAAGACGAAACAGCAGCACTGGGGTGCAAGAACCGGTTTCACATCGAGTGGATAAGGGAGAAGCTGGAGCCTAAGCTGTTGCGGGCCGTGCAGGAGTTTTACCCGCTGGTGCGCCGGTTGGACTATCAGATTATTAGCGGGGCGCCCGATCCGGAAGAATTGGAAGGCTATGCGCCCCAGGCTGAACCTCCCAGGCAGATCGTAATGAGCGACCTTATCAAGCGTGCGGGCCCGGTTTTTAATCCCCGATTCACCTTCGACCAATTTGTGGTGGGGTCGTCAAATCAACTGGCGTTCGCCACCGCCAGGGGCATGGCGCACGGCCAGCAGCTCTACAACAATTCGGCTTATATTCTCTCCCAGACGGGGCTGGGGAAAAGCCACCTCTCACATGCGGTCGGCAGCCATATCTGCCGGAAAACACCCGAATTGAGGGTTCATTACGTAACAGCGGAACAGTTTGCAAACGAGATGATCTATTCACTGAAGAACGACAAGATTGAGAATTTCAAAACGAAGTTTCGCACCGAGTGTGACGTACTGCTGTTTGAAAAGGTAGAGTTTCTGAGCGGCAAGGAAAAAGTGCAGAATGAACTGGTTTATACCCTGGACGAGCTGATGGATCGCGGGAAGAGGATCCTGTACACAGGGAATACTTTTCCAAAGGACATTCCTAAACTTACCAACGAGTTGCAGTCCAGACTGAGCGGCATCCTGGTTGCGCCGATCGGACCTCCTGATTTCAAGACCAGAATGGAGATTCTTCGAAAGAAGGCGTCAAGTGAAAACGCCAATCTGCCCGCAGAAGTGATTCAGTACATGGCCGAGCGGGTGACGGGAGACATTCGGCGACTGGAAAGCTGCCTGATAGGCATGATCGCCAAGTCGAATATTCAGGGCGTTCCGGTTACGCTCGACCTTGCTCGAGAGCTGACTGAGACGATGCTCGACCGGCTGCCCAAGCTGACCATCGACCACATTCAGCAGGTCGTATGCGGTGCTTTTCAAATCTCGGTGGAAGACCTCAAGTCAGCGAAAAGGCGAAAAGAGTTGGCGGCGGCTCGAAAGATCGGAATGTATCTGTGCCGGCGCTATACGACCGAGTCGCTCGAATCGATAGGAAAGTCATTCCGGCGGAGCCACAGTTCCGTGCTCTACGCCATAAACGATCTCACGAAGGGAATGGAGAATGACAATAAGATTAAGCGGCAGGTTGAGCATATCAGTCGCCGGCTGGATGCGAGCTGTCTCGCGTAATTGCGCACAGGTCGTTTCTCAGATCCGTTGAGAGCTGTGAAACGAGGCCTGCCATTGCTGTAGAGAATTCGCTCGGACCAGTTGAAGTGAGGGGGGAGATCTGATAATGGAAATGTTTTCGAAAAAGAACGGTACGAGGTTTTTCCTGCCAGAGGCTGATTTCCAGGTCAAGCAGGGCGTGAGGGGGGGAGCCGTTTTCTTCGAGAGCGAACCGATAGATTTGTCCGCTTATCCCGTATGCTGCATTCATGGGATTTTCTGCCGATACGACATCTTCAAACACCTTTTCAGCTGCTAAGGGTAATCGATCTGGTAATAATCCGGCGCAGGAGACTTGGAAAAAAGTGATCCCAAACAGCCGGACAGCAGTAACGCTCCCAGGATCGATATCCACAATCTCGAAGGGAGCAGGGAGTAAGAAGTGGGAAGCAAAACCCCATTTCTGCTTCCCGCTTGTTTTTCCCCGTTTGTGTTTTTCATGGTTTTTCGCTTCTCACTTCCCGCTATTTGCTTCCCGCTTATTTACTTTTAAATGGCTCCTGGGGCTGTTTGCCCGGAGAGATCAGCCGGTTCGGCTGTTCTTTGACGCCATGGACCAGCGAATTCAACTGGGCAATGAGGACCCCCAGTTGCTGAAGGTCGCGTTCGAGCAGGTCGGCAGACTCGTTAATTTTGGTTCCCAGGTTTGAAAAAGCAGTCCCGCCGGATTGGAGTGTCTCGCCAAACTGGTCCGAAAGCCGTTTGAGAGTGCCGGGAGGCAAGGAGTCAAGCTGTTGGCTAAGCTGGTCTGAAAATTTCCGGGTCGATGCCAGCGTGGCCGTCAGGTCTTTCACCCCTTTGTCGACGCGAAAATCGGCTTTCAGTTTCGCCAGCACTTCAATCAGCCGGCCGTCGGGGGCAATTCTCACATCGTCGATACGGCCCACGGGTACACCCCGGAAGTTGACCACAGCGTCCTTGTGCAGTCCCTTTACCGAGAAATTGAAAAAGGCAGCGTATATTTTTGTGTCTTGAAACCAGAAGGCTGACTTGAGCCAGATAGCCACGCCGGCGCTGTCTACTTTAGAGACCCTGGAAAAATCGAAAAAGAATGAGGCGTTCTCTTTTCGAGCGACAAGGCCGCTCAGGCTTTGCCAGATTTCAGCGGCATTTTCATAGGTCAGAGGAGTCTTGAAGGAGACGAGCAGTTCGCCTTCGGCCGACTTTCCCGTTTTCAAAGGGGAATCCTCCGCTCAAGAGGATATCCTTTCCATCGGAAGGTTATTTACCTTCGTTGATTTTCTCTCTGAGAACACCGGAGCATTTGAAGGTAACCACGCTTCGGGGTGAGAGAATAATGGGATCACCGGTCTGGGGATTGCGGCCCCGGCGTTGGTGTTTTTCTTTTACGCTGAATTTGCCAAACCCGCTTATCAGCACGTCTTCACCCTTCTCAAGAGTATTTTTGACGATCTCGAAAAGAGTGTCTATAACCTGGGCTGATTCGGTCTTTGTAAAAATGTTTTTGGCAAACAAGTTCTCGACGATGTGGGCCTTGGTCAACGTCATAAAAACTTCCTTTCCTTCCAGCGCCACTGATCCATGAGTCGTTCGGGTTTAGATTATTCAGTCTTATTGAATTCTCATAAATTATTAAAGGATTATTCTCCGGTTTTCAAGAAAAAAAAGGGTGCTTTTGGCTGGAACCCCTCATTTTAAAAGAGAAAATCGCTTTTCAGAGATAGATACGATTATTTGGATGCGGGCAAACACGGGAAAGGGATTCCCGATCCGGAATCCCCTTGGAGAAAAAATGGCGGTGCAGGGTTTCGAACCCCGGACGCTACGGATATGAGCCGTATGCTCTACCACCTGAGCTACACCGCCTGAAAACCTTTAATATCTAAATGAAATTGGCAATTGAGTCAATAGGATTCCCATCATTCAGGGCGTCACACCGACAGATGAATAGGCCCCGTGTCTGTTTGCCCCCTCATGGCACGAGCCTTGAACACAGTATAGGGCTTGCGGATGCCGGGGAGCATGCAAGGTTCCGCGATTGAGTTTGACAAAAATCAACCCTTCGGGTAAATGTCTTTAAGTCATTGATGAGAAGAGCTTTTTCGGCAATTTAACGCGTCCGGCGGTATCGTTCCTGTTTCGGTGAATCCGTTGCTCTGAGATGGCCGGGAGCTACGAAGGATACGGATTTTGAACCAAAGACTGTTTGAGCTAAAAGTAATCAGCAGTTTTGCTGCGGCGCATAATCTGAAGGACTTTCGCGGGAAGTGTGAAAATCTGCACGGACATAACTGGAAGGTTGAAGTAGTCCTGCGGGGGGAATCTCTGGAGAGTAACGGCATACTTGTTGATTTCGGGGAAGTGAAAGCGGCAACCAGAGAGGCCCTGGAAGAAGTGGATCATAAGTATCTGAACGAACTGCCCTTCTTTTCTCAAAACAATCCTTCTTCCGAAAACGTTGCCCGTTTTCTATTTGAAAGGCTCTCTGCAAAGCTTAATACCGGGAATAGGCGGCTGCACAGTGTATGTGCGTGGGAATCAGCCGACGATTGTGCGACATATATGGAATTCTGAGACATGGTTGAGCCGAATGAATAAGGGAGGCTGCCAGATGGGAATTGACGACGAAAGGACCCGAAGCTGTTGCATATGCGCTGTAAAGCGGCCTCCTGCTTTCCTTTCATTTTTTCTGATTGCCTTGCTGCTGATCTTCGGGGTGTCAACAGCAGGGTTAGCGCTCCAAAAACCCACTCTGGGACTCGCAGAGACGGCATCTTCTGAGCAGGCCTATCAGGACGAACAGCCCGCAGCCCAGGAAAAAGCCCCCGTTCACGAAAAGGAGCGCCCGCCGGCCGAGCCGCTCGTGCCGCTTGGGGAGGCGGGGCCGCCCAAAGGGCAGCCGCACGCACCGGAAGCGGCGGCGCCAGGCGCGCCGGAGCATGGGGCAGCGCGTGGCGAGGCTCATGAGGCGCATGGGGAAGATCACGTACAACTTCCTGAGATTTCCTCGATTCCCGGTGTAACTTTTGTCGATACCTTAATAGGATTGATGGATTACGAGCTTCACGGCAGAATGCTGGGCTGGAGGCCTAACGGCATCCTGATCTGCCGACTTACCGACAATGTAAACAACTACCAGCTCGGGGTTCTCGAAGCCGTTCGGTTTACCACGCTTCGACTCAAAGACAGTCTTACGAGGCTGGGCGAGGCCGATACATACGATCCGGACCTGGAGCAGGCGCTCAATGAGTTCATGATCAGCGCCACTTCATGGTGGTTCCCCTCCGCTGAAAGTTCATACAGCCAAGCGATTGAACACCTGAAAAAATTCAAAACGAAACTTGAGAAGGGCCAGAGGAGTTTCTACTACCGCCGCGACACACTGGTAGCGCTGCTTTCGATTTACAAAGACCAGCTCGGAAATGTGAACAGAACGCTGGTCATGCCGGTTGGATGGTACAGGTCGGACGATTACTTCTATTATGCCAAGGGCGTGGCCCATGTGTATTATGAAATGCTGAAAGTCTGCCGGGTGGGATTCAAGAACCAGTTGGCCACCATGCATGGGGCTGACATAATGGATGAGGTGCTGCACGAGCTGCTTATCGCCGAGAAGATAAATCCCTGGATAGTTTTCGACTCCAGTTTCAGTGGATTTTTTGCCAACCACAGGGCCAACCTGAACGCGCCTTTGAGCGAGGCCTCACATCTGCTTGCAGTGCTCGGCCTGCTGTAGCGCGGGCAGTCCCGCACAGGAATGCGGGATATTGGGTGCTAAATGACGAGTTTTTGATCCGAGATCGAATATCTAATATCCAGTTTCCAGCAAAACCCGTCTGTTTTCCCGTAGCGCCGTCCAGAAAATGAAAGCGTCTATGCGGGCCGGATCTGTTGTGGTAAGCTTTGCCCAGATTTGGCAATATGCAAGAATTTGAGGCCGGTACGCCTCCATTTCTCTTCGCAGGAAATCTTCGATGCTCTCGCCTTCGAGAAGCCTCGACGTTTTAAAATCGACCAGGTTCCATTTCCCTTCAATCTGGGCGGCAAGATCGATCACCCCCGAATAGAGTACGTCGCGCTCGTGTGCGCACTCCGCAGACCATTCGATTTTCCGGCGGTCAGGCGGAATGCTGTAAAAAGCCTGGAGCCAGGGATCATCCAGGCATGATTTCACCTCCGAAAGAGCGGTCCGGGCGATTTCCAGGGACTTGGAGCTCTCAATTCCAATTCGGTTGAGAGTTGCGCTTGCCCTCTGAGCCGAGGGGAGTGCTCCTTTTTTGCCGAAATAAGCAAGGAGCCGGTGAACGAGCGTTCCCCACACGTTTGGCGGGCAGGCGGCAGGGCCGCACGCCTCTGGTCGTGGACAGGTCAAGGAGAGCGTCGAGATCCTTTCGGCGGCGGTCGCGGGGGAGAAGGGGCCGCACCCAAGATCTCCACACTCCGAGAGGCGGGCCCGCCCGAAGACCCTGAGCTCGGAGGGTGAGATAACAGTGAAAAGCGGTTTTTCACGTTCGAATTCCGCCGGCGCTAATTCAGGCCGGTTGGTCTCGAGTGGGTTCGCCTCGCAGGCGCCGGAATCGGGTTCGAGCTGAACAAAAAAACCATCCGCACCACGGGCGGACCTTTTCCATTCGCCTGTGCCGGGCCATTCAGCTTCTTGAGGGCATGTGATACGGTCTATAGCGCAAAGCTCATCGATCCCGTAATGTTTGCTGAGCCAGCCCAGGGGATTTTGCGCAGATGTCGAAAAAGAGCTTCCCTTCTTTTTTGCCAGACCGCTCATAACGAGTTGACGCCGCGCGCGCGTAACCGCAACATAGAAAAGCCTCCTGGCCTCACCCAACTGCCGTTTGGAGCGCAGTTTGCTCAGCCAGCCATAGAGCGGGTCCTTTTCGCCCGTCAGACGGTCGGGTCTTGATGCTAGAAGGTAATCTCCCGAATTGGGCGCCCGCTCGAGCATGTATGGGGACGGCTGGTCTTTTCTTCCCCCCTCCGGGTTCCAGTCCATGAAGGGGATGAAAATCGCGTCGAATTCCAGCCCTTTGGCTCCATGAACGGTTGAAAGGACTATGTTCGAGCAGGCGGTGTCCGGATCCACCGGTTCATAGGCCTTCTGCAGCAGTTGTTCGAGCAGCGCAAGAGTGCGGACCGGTTCGCCCTGTTCAGCCTCCCTGAGCATCTGGAGAAAACGGCGGCAGCAGTTTAGACCCCGGCTCCCCCACTTTGAAACCACGATGTGTGCGCCTTGAAGTTCGAGCCAGGCGGATTCCACGACATCGGCCAGCGGTTCGTGCCCAACGTGCTGCCATGCGCCAGTGAGGGCTTGCCTGAATGAACTGACTTGCTCGTCCTGTTCCGAAAACGCGTGGATTTTCTCTACCCAAAGAAGGGGTAGTTGGCGCGATATGGCATGGATTCGGTCAAAATCCAGGCAAAACCAGGGACTGCGAAGCTGGGCCGCCCAGGCAAGGTTGTCGTGAGGCAGAACTATTCCCCGGCAAAGCTGCCACAGGTAGAACACTTCGGGCCTCTCTACAAGCTTTAATCCCTCCTTAACCTGAACCGGGACCCTTTTTTGCTGGAGCGCTTCCAGGTAGACCGGCAGATGGGTGCGAGAGAAAAGAAGGATCGCTGTGTGCGAGTCGGGGCCGTTTTCCCCGAGATGCTGGGCGATTCTTCCCGCCAACCATTGAGCTTCTCTTACTCTTGCGCTCTGGCGGTCAGGCCACTCCATGAACAGGGCGAGTTCGACCGGGGCGGGATCCGGGCGAACAGGCACAGTCGGTGAGGGTTTTGCAGGGCTGAAAGGGACTTCGTCGAACTCTGGTTTGTGCTCAGCCATAACTGTGTTTTCGAAGACCCGGTTGCACCAGTCGATCAGATGGGGCTGCGAGCGGAAGTTTGTATCCAGCACAAGAGGCTCGAGGCGGATATTTTCTCCGCCCTCGAGAGGAAGCCCCAGCCTGGCGTCCAGGAACAGCTTCACTTCCGCTTTGCGGAAACCGTAAATGGATTGCTTCGGGTCGCCAACCAGAAAGAGGGTTCGCCCGGTTCCATCCGACCAGCCGGCGCACAGCTTCCGCAAAAGCTCCCACTGCTGCCGACTTGTATCCTGGAACTCGTCAACCAGTATGTGCCGAATCTGCTGGTCAAGTATCAACTGAAGGTCGGAAGGGGCGGCAGCGTCAAAAAGGCGCAGAGCAGCCAACTCGAGGGCGGAATAATCGAGCACCTTTTTGGCGCGCCGCCGGGCGTCATAGATTTCAAGGACGGAATGCAACAGAACAACCAGGTCCCAGAGAGTATCGGGGTCCGTCACCGGCGCGTCGTGCGTGGGAAGCTGACGGACCTGATGCAGTCTCTGAGCGGTTTCGCGGGGGATATTCTGAATGGCGCCGCCCCACACGGTCTTGACAAATCCGTTGTAGAACCCGGTTTTTGGTCCAAGTTGTCTCCTGATGTCACCTTCTTTAGTGAGAAAAGTGTTCGCCAGGCAAATCCACTGTGGAAGAGCTTCCCACTTCGCCCCCGGAATGTCGGTGGGAAGAGCGCACGCGGCCTGTGCGCCGGCGTTTCCGGTCTGCTCCAGGAAGCCTGCCCATTGCCGGCCAAGATCACAAGATTGGAACCCGGCTTTCAGTGCATTCAGTTCCGTTTCAGCCAGTTCACGTACCCTGACCGCTAGATAACCCGACGCCCGGTCGCGGCTAAGGACCCGCACCATGTCAAACAGCCCTTCTCTTCTTCTTACAAGCTCCTTCATTTCGTTTGCCAGGGACCACCAGGAATTATTCAGATAAAGAAGGCGATTGATGAGGGCCTGCCGGGCCGCATCACCTTCCTTGCGGGAGGCGATTTGCTGAAGGGCTTCATTAACGATTTCGTTGAGGAAAAACTCCTGTTCGTTTTCGTCCATGAGACTGGAACCGGGGGCGATTCCAGATTCGAACGGCGCCTGGGATGCAACTGCGTAGCAGAAGGAGTGAAAAGTACGGATTTGGAGAATTTCGCCGGCTAGGAGCAGCTCTTCAAGCTTGCTGTGTGCGGCGAGCGCTTTGGAGGCGTAATCGAGCAGCTCGGCCTCCGCCGCGTTTTCGGCCGCCGCGCCTTTCTTTGCCCGATCAAGCCAGCCCCTTACTCTTTCCCGCATCTCGGCTGCTGCCTTGTTGGTGAAGGTAAGCGCCAGGATCTGCCGAGGGTGGTCTATAAGTCCCAGAAGGCGAAGAAACCGGGCGACCAGCAAAAAGGTCTTGCCCGAACCGGCCGGGGCAGTCAAGTGAAAGCTACCCGCCGGAACAAGGGCCCTGCAGCGTTTTTCAGCATCTGCCAGAACAAGCATATAAGCAGTTTCCAGTTGTTAGTTCTTAGTTTTGAGTTAGCTCAAAACTAAAAACTGATTTTCACCCGTCGCCCGTGATCCGCTCTCCGACTTCCAAACTCCTTTCCAGAAGCTCTTTTGCATGCTCGCGAACCTTCTCAGATATCGAGATCCCTCCCAGCATGCGGGCAAGTTCTTCTGAGCGCTCCGATTCCGTCAGCATGCGGATTGTGGTAGAGGTCTCGTTGCCTTCGGCCTGCTTTTTTACCAGGTAATGCCATTTGCCGTAGCAGGCGATTTGGGGAAGGTGAGTAATGCAGATGACCTGATGCCGTTCGGAGAGCTTATTTAATTGAACCCCGACGAGTTCTGCCGCGCGACCGCCGATTCCCGCGTCAACCTCATCAAAGATGAGCGTCTCAGCTTCTTCTTTTCTGCCGAGAAGACTCTTGAGGGCCAGAAGGATCCTGGAGAGCTCCCCTCCTGAGGCTACCCTGACCAGGGGCTTCAAATCTTCTCCCGGATTTGCCGAGAGCAGAAACTCTATCCGGTCGACACCGGTCGGAGAGAATAAGGCAGGATTTTCGTCTTCCCCGGAAAAGCGCACGCAGAAGCGTGCCTGTGGCATATCGAGATCGGCCAGATTGCGCGAAACGTCCGTGGAGAGTTTTGCCGCCGCCTCGTGACGTTTGCGCGAAAGATCGCCGGCCCTCTCGAGGTAGGCGAGGCCCAGGGATTCGATTTCCCTTTGCAGTTGCTCTTCCCGGAGGTTTGATTCCTCGCTCTCGCCGGCCATATTGTGGAGTTCTTCCAATCTGGCCAGCATTTCGTTTGCGCTCGGGCCATACTTTTTGGCGAGTTTGCCCAGGAGTGCAAGCCGTTCTTCTACTGCGGCCAACCTTGGAGGGTCGAAAACTATCCGTTCAGCGTAGCAGCGCAACGCGTGGGTCATCTCTTCGAGGTGAATACGGGCTTGCTGGAGGTATTCGCCAAGTCCGCTCTGAGATGGATCGACATTGAAGATCGCACGCAGGTCTTTCTCCACCTCCGAGAGCCGCTCCAAAATGGCGCCTTTCTCTGAGTAGAGCGCGTTGATGGCCCTTTGTGAGGCATAGGACAATGCAGCGGCGTTTTTCAGGATCTCCCGCTCCCGCCCGAGATCGGAATCCTCGTCTGGTCGAATCTTTGCCGATTCAAGCTCTGCCATCTGGAATCGCAGAAAGTCCATCTGGGCTGCTCGCTGCTCCGATGCAAGCCTCATTCGCGCAAGTCCGTCGCGACTCTGCTGCCATGCCGTATGGATTGCCCGCACCTGGGAGCAAACTTCATCGAGACTCGCGAAAGAGTCAAGAAGACCCAGATGGGTTTCCGGATCGAGAAGAAGCTGGTGCTCGTGCTGCCCGGAAACCGAGATCAAGAGGGGCGAAAGCTGCTGGAGCTGCTGCACTGATGCAGCCTGGTCGTTTATAAACACACGGTTTCGCCCGCTTCTGGCGATGCTCCTCCGGATTACAAGTTCCGGACCCAAGTCGATCCCCCATTGGCTCAGATACTGTGCACAAAGGCATCCGGGCTGTTTTAGCTGCATGACCGCCTCAACGCTTGCCTCAGCAGCCCCGGTTCGGACCATCTCATTTGATGCGCGTGCTCCGAGGATGAGATTGACGGCGCCTACGAGAATCGATTTGCCCGCACCGGTCTCTCCTGACAGGACATTGAATCCCGGATGGAAGCTCATTTCCAGATCGCGAATTATGGCGTAGTTGTGGATGGCCAAACTGGTCAGCAATTGTCGATAATTCCTCGTATGATAGACTAAGTAAACACCACTTAATTAAAAAAAGCCCCTTACCGATGGCCTCCCTAAAGCGTAGTGCTTCGCGTAGCGCGAAGGCCGACCGCTCGTCGTGTCTATCGTGCGCGTTGGGCGGGCGCGGGAGGCCTTCCTGAGGATTGCGGACAATTTTACCAGTAAAAGACAAAAAGGAACAATGACAAAGGAGGGTGACGAGTGACGGGACGAATTGTTCCTCGTAGCCCGTCACTCGCTTCCAAGGCTGCCCGCTTTTATTGCGAGTCGATTATCGACTGGATGGCAGGCGGATAGTCCATCTTCTGAGGCAGGAAGATAAGTTCCGGGTCCACGAATTCCCTGAGGACAAAAAGCTCCTTGTAAGTGGGAGGCGGGGTTTCGCCCTTGAGTCTTTCCACGTTGAGGTCGAATCCACAGTTTTCGCTCACCTGGGCGACACTCACTCCAGGATGGTTCGTGTCAAGGTAGATAATCCCGTTTTCGTCGAACCGGTAAACTGCCATGTTGGTTACAACCGAGGCAGGGCCGCAGTTCGCAAAGGGGGTGTTCTTCCAGACCTCCTTTTTGGGCTTCCACTCACGGGTCTTGAAGTCCCAGCACCACCAGCCGGGGGTCGTGGTGTAATCGTTTCTCTCCAGAAACCGCCTTTTTTCCTGAAGAATGATGTAGGTGGTCCGGCCCGCCATAGTGCCTATATCGGAGTTTCCGCCCGATCCGGTAAACCTGTGGACCGGCGCGAAGTAGTCGCCGATTGATGTGACGTTTACCCCACCGTACTTGTCTATTGCTGCGCCTCCAAGAAATCCCAGGGTGATGTAACCCTGCTGGAGATAGTACCCGAAGGTATCGACCAGGCCGCCCAAAGTCGAACTCATATTCGCGGCCCTCTGGTCGGCGACCGACATCGGGACGTGCATCGTTTTTCCGTCGCAGATCCCCGATTCATAGATCAGGAGGGCGTGCGGCGCATTGAGCAGGTTGGCGGCCATGATGCCTACCATAGGGAGACCTGTCCCCGCGAACACTATATCATCGTCCCGAACCTCGTGGGCAACCGCTATGGCCATCAGTTCGGGCAGGATGAATTCGCCCGGCTTTGCGGGTTCATCGGGCATTTTGTCAACCAGTTGCATCAACTCTTCCATCGATTTGCTCATATCTGTCCCCCTTTTCTAGAAACCGCTTCTTGCGACCGATAGAGGCATTTTCATCCTGGGAGCGGGTTTTTTGCCTCTCATCATCCGGGTGCTGTAGCCAGTTACGCTGTCGGCCTTGAGGTCGAGCAGCCTCTTGGCGCCGAGTTTGACCATGAAGTCTTCCCAGTCTTTTGGCCCAAACACCCATTCATCCAGCCATTTTTTCAGGTCCTCTTCCTTCCTGGACGCCGCGTCCATGCCTTTCATGAACGGCGCGTCGTAGTCATAATAAAATGGGACCGAGCTGGGGAATGCACCCCATGGCTGTTCGACGATGCAGTCCACAACAAAAAACGGGATCTGGTTTGCTTCGGGACTCTTGCGCATTTCGGATTCGGCAACCAGTTCTTCGCAGATCAGGACTACTTTGTCCGCCGCAAAGGCGATCTCCTTGTCGATGGTGCCAACGCCGCGCCATCGCGCCGTGCCCTTGTCACCCGCCTGGGCGACATGGATTACTGCCACGTCAGGCCTTGCGGCGGGCAGGAGCACAACGTCGCCATCTCCGAAAAATGGGTCTTCGATTTGTATGAATTTCTTTTTTGCAATCCTGGGATTCTTGCCATCCCGAAGTCCCGCGCGGCCCAGCGCATCATAGTCCGGATTGTAGATGTCTGAGCCCAGAGGGGCGTAGTAAGGGATAAAAGGCGCGCCAATCGCTCCGGCCAGGTATCTCATTGCCATTGCACCATGGGCATGGTCTTCAAGAATGATCTGGCCGGCCTTGTAGAGTCTTTCCAAACTTATATCCAGTTTTCCGGCCATCTCACCCCAGCCCATCCAGTCGGTTTCAAATATTTTCATCGCGCCGACCGTATTAAGAAGCCAGGTGCAGCAACTCCCGTGACGATCCATGATATGCAAGTCTTTGAAGCCCTGCCTTACAGTTTCCCATGCAAACGCTACCGGATTCCTGTTGAAACCGGTAAATCCGCTGTAAGCGCAGATCAGTCCATCGCGCATATATTTCTTTACAGCGTCTTTGAGAGAAAGGATTTCCACTTGTTTCCGTTGCCTTAGTGGCCTTGGCATTGAATAAACCTCCTTTTCAGAATGCGTCACCAAACGTAAATGAAGCCGTTAGACGTTCCGGACGAGCTTTGAACACTGCACCTCCTTTCACCTGGTATATTTCGAATACGAAGGCTGTGACGAACGGATTGGCTTCGCAACAATGCGAGAAAAACCTTGCCGGGAAAGCATTAGCTTCGATTTTTCAAGAGGACGCCGATAGAAATCGAAGCCGAATCTTAAAGCGAAAGCATGATAGGCCGTAATCCCGCTTCGGTCAAGGATTTTTGAGCGTTTTTGTGCGAAGGGTTTTTGAGCGAAGCGCAGGGGGAGAGGTTTTCATTAATAATAGAGAAAGGGCGATTTTTTCTGCTGATTTTGGAAATCGGACATCGGATTACCACACCCCGAAGGGTGTGGAGTCCGATTTCCGCCATTCGATCGCCGGCTTCTCTCAGAACGTCGCGGTCACGTTTATGCCGCCGTAGAAATGTGTGGACTGCGAGTCCAGCGAGTTGGCTTGCAAGTAGTTCGAGGCTGCATCCGTCAAAGGCAGCCAGAGTCCGACTTTAGGGGAAACCGTTATATACTTGCCCACTGGAAACTTCACGTCAGCGGTTAACTGGCAGGTATGAAAATCCGAGTAGGTCCCGACCGACCCGGGGGCAGGCGTAGCCAAAGCAGCCCCAAGGTTTAAATTATTATTATCCTGAAAAAGAATAAGATATCCGAAGCTTGCCCCAAGGTCCAGAATGGCCCCCTTACAGAGGCGGTCGACCGGGATGCTCTTGGTGAGGTCGAGCTGGAACCACACATCGACGGCATGAGTTACCTCCCCGTAAACTGTAAACGCTGTGCTGAACCACGGGAAATTATAAGTGACGCCTCCGAATATTTCGTCCTCGTCGTAATTGCTTATTGGTTGTTGAAGACCATAGTAAACGTTTCCGATCAGCACCGAAAAATCTTTGCACACTTCCTTCGTGTATGAAACGGTGAAGTCGGTCTCGCTCCACTTCGCGTTACCCAGTTGTCCAGAGGGCAAGGGCATAAGGGGATTGTTGCTGTGACGGGCTGTATCGAAATTTCCCCAGACGCTTGCTGTAAAACCCGCATAGGTTACCGCAAATGAAGGTTGGAAGACGGCGCTGTCTTTGCTTTGCGCGGCGCCGCGGAACATGTACTGGCTCAGGATATCGGTGGAAAGTGTCACAGACGGCTTGGCCGCCTCCTCGGCTGGTTTTTGCCCCTCGGGCGCCGTCGCCGGTTCGTCGGCCCGCGCAGCCATGAAAGGAAAGGAGATAGTCAAGAACAAGATCATACATGCCAGCATTTTTTTTCTCATTGCCGATGAGTTCATTTCATTTGCCCCTTTTTTGATGTTGAGATTGGAACTGCCTTTCTTGAGCCGTTGGTTTTGTCTAGGCGGCCAAGCAGAAAATCGATATCTGTCCCGCATTTTTAGCCAGGTCGCAACGCTCTTGCCGATGAATATGGATTTTCATTCGAGGGTAAGAATTTCAATGAGCAGAATTCGCGCCAGATAGACCGCACCGGATGCGATTTTTGAAAGGCGGCTGTCCCACAGGATGTAACATATTGAAATTGTGACTATTAATGCAAGTGAATTCTTGCTGCTAAACTATGTAGTTATGTTCCTCATACTGGGATGGATAGAACCGAAGCGGTACAAAAATGTACCATGATCGATTGCCGGGCCAATTTTGGCACAAATTCGGATAACCTTTCGAGCTTGAATGCCAAAGCCCCCGGGTGTTCGAATGGAACATATCCGTTGCCATTCAACATGTGATAGAATGGTCTCGGTTGAATTCATGATCAACGATCTGGCGCGGAACAAAGTGACTGAAAAATGGATGTAATAAGTTGGAGAGGTAGCCGGCAGAAGCGGATGGGAGGTGAGGCTCATGGCAAAGACAGCAAAGGATCTCAGTCAGGAAGAGCTTCGTTCATATCATCCCTGGCAAACCTTGCAGCGCTATCACAAAGACCCGGAGGTGAGCAGACGGTGGGATAGTGCCTGGGATGTTGCCCGAAAAGCCGCCAGACTGTTGCAAGAACAGTTCGGTGCCACGAGGGTTGTGGTCTTTGGCTCACTTGTACGTAGAGCATGGTTCGCTCCATGGTCCGATGTGGACCTTGCCGTGTGGGGGCTCCCGGCAGAGAAGTTTTACCGCGCAATTGGAGCCGTACATGATTTTGGAGCTGAAGCCGAGTTTAAAATCGACGTGATCGATCCCGCTGAATGTAGCCGGGAAATGGTCCACAGCATCCAGACTGAAGGGATCGAACTGTGACTTGAGGGGTTTCGACTCTTGCAAATAGAATCGTCAGCGAAATCGACGAAGTCCAACAAGTGACGCGCCACGTCCAAAAGGACTGGCAGAATTTCCTGCGGTCATTTCCGAAGCGACTTTGGAATTGCTTGACGAATATCTTCGTTTCCGTCATCTCGTTCGGAACGTTTACTCTTGGAATTTGCTTCCGGAAAAAGTGCAACCGCTGGTCGAAAGACTGCCGATCTCCCTCGATCAGGTCACACAGGACGTGTCAGCCTTTGTAAGCCTCTTTCTGACGAAGACAACAAGCCCCTTCGGCTGAGCGCAAGAATCGATGCATGGAGCTCATCCCTGCAGACATTCGCAGATCTCCTCGGCCGATGGGAATAAGCGGGTACTATGCTCCCACGATTCCTCCAGTTGCATGCAGGTATCAATGGATTAATCAGAAGCATCATCCTATGTTTTCCGTAGGTTCCTGCTCTGAGAAGTTCATTGCGGGCATGGCCCGCTCCTACATCTTTCCATCTGTTTCCGGGTGTCCCGATGGGACATGAGCAACTGCTAAGGAGAGTAAAAATGGATGAGAATGAAATTCTGGAAGCGCTTGCTGAAGATTTTTACCGGGGCTGGAATGTTACGCCGACCGGCGGTGGGTTTCTAATTGCAACAGACTGGGTCCTCCCGAATAACGAGCGGATCGAAATCCACGTTCGCAGGGTCGGCGAACGTGAGGACCTTTTCATAGTTACCGACGGAGGCGAGCTAATAAACTATCTTTTTTCAGAGGGTATCGACCTGACGCGGGACCCTGACAACCGGCGAATCCTGGACCGGATAGCGCAAAACAGGTCCATCAAGGTCACCGAGCACCAGTTGGTCAAAGGTGCAAACGAGGAAGAGATCGCATGGGCGGTACGCGTTTTGGTCGAAACCGTTAAGGAGGCATCATTCTCACTGTGGCGCAAAATTAAGTCAAAGCCGCAAGACCCGGTACATTAACGGTTCGTCAAGTCTCAGGTCAAAGCCGTTTGAGTTTTATTCACCCAGGGCCGGTTCCTCCTGTGGCTGGATTGTCCCGGCGGCGCTGGGGGCATCGCTTTTGAGGAAAACGATCCCGAGCGGCGGCAGAATCAGCGAAAGGGAATATTTGTGACCATGACTGGGGACCGGAACAGCGTCGATGCCGCCGAAATTGCCGTAACCGGACCCGCCGTAAGTCTTTGAGTCGCTATTGAGAAGCTCCCGCCAGCAGCCCGCCCTGGGGACCCCAAACCGGTAGTTTGTCCGCGGCACGGGGGTACAATTGGCGGCTATCATTATTAAATCGCCGCCAGTCGCGGGCTTTCTAAGAAAAGCGACAATGCTTGAGTCAGCATCGCGGAAATCGATCCATTCGAATCCCTCGCCGCTGAAATCGAGTTGGTGCATGGCAGGTTCTTCCCGGTAGAATCGGTTCAGGTCCTGGACCCATTTTTGAACTCCCTGGTGCGCAGGGTGATCGAGAAGGTCCCAGCCTAAGCTTTCTTCGTGATACCACTCGTCCCACTGCCCGAATTCGCCGCCCATGAAGATGAGCTTTTTGCCGGGTTCGCCGAACATGTAGCCGAAAAGCAGCCTCAGGTTTGCGAATTTCTGCCAATCGTCCCCGGGCATCTTATGCAGGAGGGAGCCTTTTCCGTACACCACCTCGTCATGCGACAGGGGAAGGATGAAGTTTTCGAAAAAAGCATACCAGACATTGAAAGTCAGCAGGTTTTGGTGAAATTTTCTGAAAATGCAATCCTTTGAGAAATACTCCAGGGTGTCGTGCATCCAGCCCATGTTCCACTTCATGCCGAATCCCAGGCCGCCTACATAGGCGGGCCGAGATACCATCGGCCATGAGGTGGACTCTTCGGCAGCCGTCTGCACGTCCGGATATTCCTGGTAAACAACCTCATTGAAGCGCTTTATGAAATAGATCGCGTCCAGGTTTTCCTTGCTGCCGTAGATGTTTGGAATCCATTCGCCCTCCTGCCGCGCATAGTCCAGGTAGAGCATCGATGCGACGGCGTCCACCCGCAGTCCATCCGCGTGATACTTGTCAAGCCAGAAAAGGGCGCTGCTGATGAGAAATGCCCTGATTTCATATCGTCCGTGATTAAAGATGTAGCTGCTCCACTCGGGCTGGAAGCCCTTCTTGGGGTCCTGATGCTCGAACAGGTGCGTCCCGTCGAAAAATGTCAGCCCGAATTCGTCGCTCGGGAAATTCGAGGGCACCCAGTCGAGAATGACCCCGATCCCGTTTTGGTGCAGCACATCGATCAGGTACATTAAATCCTGGGGGGTCCCGTGTCGCGAGGTCGGGGCAAAGTAGCCGGTGGTCTGATATCCCCAGGAACCGTAGAACGGGTGCTCCATTATGGGAAGGAATTCAACGTGTGTGAAACCCATTTCTTCTACGTATCCCGGAAGATACTCTGCCATCTCGCGATAGCTCATCCAGCGGTTTCCCTGTTCGGGCACCCGCCTCCATGAACCTAAATGGACCTCATAAATTGAACAAGGGGCGTTCAACGCATTAGCTTTTGCACGGCCGGCCATCCATTGCCCGTCATTCCAGTCGTAGCCCATGTCCCAAACGATGGAACCGGTTTTGGGCGGAGTTTCGCAATGCCTGGCATATGGGTCGCTCTTATCTACCCTGTATCCGTTTTCCCTGGAGACGATGTGGTACTTGTATATGGCGCCCTGACCGAGTTGCGGGATAAATCCCTCCCAAATACCCGATCCGTCCCACCTTACGGCCAGGGGATGGGCTTCATTGTCCCAGAAATTGAAGTCGCCGATGACCGAAACCTCAACGGCGTTGGGCGCCCATACGGCAAAGAAGGTCCCGGACACTCCATCAACATTGACAATGTGCGATCCCATCTTCTCGTAGAGTCTGAAGTGATTCCCCTCCTTGAAAAGATAGGTGTCGTGTTCCGTAATCAGGCTGAACCCGTAGCCGACTTCGGGGTTTCCCATTTTTACTCCCTCGCCTCAGTTGCAGTCTTGACACCGTTACAGTTTTTAATTTCAAGCGTAAGTCTTAAGTGCACTCAATCATAAATTTCAAGAATTTTAAATTATTAAATATTCTAAAATTTTAAAGCTCACGTGAATATAAGGCCTGCTGAGGGCAAGGCAAGGCGTCCTCCCGCCCCAGAGAAATCCCAATGGGAACATCCTCGTATGATAGACTTATATAGTACCCTACCGAAAAAAAATAACCACTCTGCGTCGTGCGAGCGCGTAGCGGGCAGGCCGACCGCCGCCATTCTCGACGCTCTCCCTGACCTGTCCATGACCAGAGACGGGGCGTTCGCGGGATGCCTGGTGAAAATCCGTTGTGGTGACTTCAATCGTTTTGCATTTTATATTAACGATGATGGCGAAGCCGATAAAAGGAGGATTCCGTTGAGTGAGATAACGGGGAAAACGCTCATCGTTACCGGGGCTTCCGGGGGCATCGGGCGAGTTTTGGCCTTGGCGCTCGCCGGTGAGGGGGTTGGGCTTGTATTGAATGCCAGAAGTCATGCAGCCCTCGAAAAAGCGGTGGAAGAATGCACAAAGAGAGGAGCGCAGTCGATTTTCTGGCTGGTTCGGCTGCCATGCGCCAAGTTGCAGACGGGCTTGTCGAAAAAGCAATCAAGATCGGGAGTTTTTACGGGTTTATCCAAGCCGCTGGGGTGCTCTATCCCGGACCGGCTGTGTGGGACCTTTCCAGTGACGAGTTCAGCGAGATTTTTGAGGCGAGCGTAACGGCAAGTTTCCAGATGGCAGGGGCTGCTTTCCCACATTTGATCGAAGCGGGCGCAGGAATTGCCGTCTTTTTTGGGTCCGGGGCCGCAGTGAATGCTTATCGAGTCGCGAACTTTAATTAAGTTCAGCTCATTTCCATAAACGGTGAGGTCGGTTTGTGGTGGGGTTGCTGTAGCGGTCCGCAATAAAAAAGAGACCGGTGACTCTGATTGGCGCGCCGGCCACCACTGCTCGCTCGTTTTCTTACTTACCGCTCATCTATTGCCGCTGGGGTGGGCACTTAACGTCACATGGCTAAGCGGGGACCGTTCATTGAGGCGCCGTTGCTGCAACGTTAAACTTGTATGTGTAACGGGTGTCTACGACCTGCCATATTTTTACGATGTCATAGGCCCTGATCCTAACAAATGTCGTCTTCCCCGGTTCGACGGTGGCGGCGACCTCACGGGCGACCGCACGGGCGACCGCACGCTCACCGTACCCTGGCATAACTAACTCGACGTGTATGCAGTAAGTGCCGGGACGCTCTTCCACAGGCACCGATATGGGATGGTCCCAGTCGTCCAGCCACGGCCCCCCCCGAGGCGTTAAGGGCCTATGCTGCCTGGCTGATGTCGACTCATCCGGGTTGGTGGACGTTATCGTGATCCTTAGGGGGAAGGGCAGTCCGATCTCTTCACCTGCAGGACCAGAGCAAACGTAGGTGAATTCGAGACACCCTTTAAGGTCCCCCTCGGGGAGGAGATTTCGCGAATGCCAATAGGCTTGGGCGTACTCGGGCCCCCCCGCACAACCCGTGAGGATCGAAAGCAAGACTGAACAGACGATCCCGTAAACAACATGATTCCACAGTGCTCTCTTCCAGTAAGGATAGATTGCGGTTACCGTTTGATACGCCAGGGTGTTCATTGTCTCTCCTCCTGTAAACCGGAATAATGCATCCGAACCGCATTTCTGGGTGGGATTCTACCCGAAAAAACTTTTTGAACAACCCCAAAGGCCGCAAAACCATACGATTCTCCAATCGAACATGCAAGTGATATGTCAACGGGGGTGGTCTGGGCAGTTTCAGTTCAGATTTTTGTAAAGAAGGGCCTTTTCTGGAATACGCAATCCAAAGCAGCCGATTATCGTTCATTCGCCAAACCAAGGCAGGCCCTGCCGGGCGGGATTGTCAAAGGGGGAGCCTGGTTTCGAGCGCAATGGCGATTTTTTCCCTCAGTTCCGTCAAATCATAGCTCTTTACAACATAGAAGTCGGCCGCAATCGATTTCGTGTCTTCTTTGAAGGAATCGTATGCAGTCGAGAGTATGACTGGCAGGTCATAAGAATGGTCTCGGATGTCCTGGAGGATGTCCAGACCGTTGTAGTCAACCATCTTTATGTCCAGGATGACCAAATCCGGTTTTTCCTCTTCAATTTTTCCGGGAAGCTTCTAACCGCTCTCTGCTGTGATGACCTCGTATCCGGATTCCTTCACTTCCTCCGAATATAAGAGCCTGACGTGTTCCTGATCGTCGACAACAAGGATCTTCGGCATAACTCAACCCCCTTCTTCTTTAATTAGGGCCTGTGGTCCGTAGGAGGAGGGCCGGTCCCAAAAAGAACCTGGGGCCGGCCCCATTGGAGGCAGGTGGGCTGGATCTCCGGGTGCTAATTCCGAGGATCTCTATTAGAGAGCGCAAACGCCCATTTGCGCTGAAGCGGGAGTATGCGAGATACTGAAAAAGGGAAAAGGCTCTCACAATTCTCCCACAAGGATTAGTCCTTCTGCTTGGGTTCTTTGTCGTGCCGAGATTTCCATTTCTCAAGCATTTGCTCAACTTTGGCGCGCTGCTCCGGGGTCAGGACTGCATAGAGCCTGGATTTCATGCGCTGCTTTTCCACAATCAGCTCGGTTCTGATATCCGCTTGTCCCTTCGCGATGGCCCGAACCTTCGCCTCGTCAAATTGACCCTTTGAGAGAGCGCGGAGCTGATCGCGCCCCGCTTTTAGTTTTTGGACAAGTGGTTTCATTTTTGCGCGCTCTTCGAGCCTGATGGAAAACATCTCGTTCTTTTGCGCGTCAGTCAAATTGAGCTTTTTCCACAAATGGTGATGCCCGTGACGACCCCAGTGACGATGCTTCCAATGATGTCCGCATTCACCTTCAGCGGCGCCTGTATCTTGTGGAGATGAATAAATATAGGAAGTCCGCGTCAAGGTCGAGTTAATATTCGTTAAAGCAGGTAAAGTTTCGTAAATGAATATCTCAGTTAAAGTTGGATTTCTCTGTGTTGCACCAAGCAACTGACGTACTTTCTTTTTTTTGTGAGGTAGACCACCCTGACCACAACTTTTACAAGCCGACTTATCAGCCGGAGAAAGCTTCTGCCCGGACCCCCTCCAGCCCTCGTAGAAGAAACTGGTCAAAGCCTAATACTTTCTTAATAAATCCAAAGAGATGCTCGACCCTGGCTTTTCTTCGTTCGTAAATCTTCCCGATCTTAGGTCCCTCAATGTGCCTGGATACCGTTTTACTACCACGCTCTTCGGATCGACCCGGTTTACCTTTCGCTCTTTTCCATCCTTAGTCTTATCACCGCGTTCGATGGACTCGGCCAGGGCATTCTCAATGGATTCAGGCGGAAAATCACCGTGCCTATGTTTCTAATGCGAAACGCAAATTGCGACTCACAACGCAAATATCGTTGCAGGGCTAACCCGCTCATTACGCCTCCGACAAAAGCGGACATTTCACTTGCTATTCAATGCGGACATCTCGTTTGCTTACAACACGGCACGTAAATGTCATTGACAGCGTCCATGACAGGTGCTATCGAAAAAACGTCAAAAAGCGATTTCTTATCAGCTCTCATCAGTGTCCACTAAATATGGAATACCACAACGTGTGCCTCGTGGTACCGTGTGCGCTCGGTGGTAATTTTAAAGCCGTCCGGCAGCGGAAGATTTTGCTCCGGTGGTTGTTTCCTGAGGGTGTTGAATAAAGAATTAACATCACTCGTTAAATTAGAGACCGCAATTGAATTGACAAAGCAAAATCATGTCTAAAAGACGGTTTTTCTTCCCGCAGCTTGCGCCGTTATACAAACGCATTCCCTTTGCACGTTGTCTCTTGTGGCAGTCGCGCTTTTTGACAGAGGATGGAGCGCGCTGGCTGGCAATGCAGGTGATGCAAGAGTTTGCGGATGCATTGACCTTTACGCGCGATGGCTTGCACTGGACCATCCCTTTGCAGGATGTGTCGGTCGGACAAAATCTCTTTATGTTTGCTGATTTTGACCGCAGCGCGGTCGCGCGCCTTGTGCAGTGGGCAGACAAGTTTGGTCATTTGCAGCGCGGGAATGTGATACTGGAACTGGGCGCGAACCTGGGCAGCACGACGCTGCCGCTCGCGCAGTTGACGCAATGCCATATCGCCGCGGTGGAACCCGTGCCCCGCAATCTCGCATTCTTAAAACAGAATGTCGCCCAAAATGATTTGAGCGCACGCGTAACGATTGTAGAATGTGCGGCGAGCGACCACAATGGGGAAACGGAAATGATTGTGCCGCTGATTGGACGCGGCGGCGCGGAAATTGCCTCGAGAAATGTAGAACGGCCGGAAGCCATTTTTCACGCGCCCTGCGAAACCGTGCCGGTCAAAACGAAGCGTTTGGACACATTGCTCGCAGAATTACAACTTGCCCCCGAACGGGTCGCGTTCGTGTGGTGCGATGTGCAGGGTTCCGAAGGCGCGGTCATTCGCACGGGCGGACCGTTGTGGCGCGCCGGCGTGCCGTTATGGGCGGAAATTGCGCCGCTGCTGCTCGCGCGACAAGGCAATGTGGAACAATTTATTGGGAATGTCACACAGCACTTTTGTTCGTATGTGACGCGCACGATGTTGGAAACGGACGGGTTTGACGCTACGCCCCTTTCGGTTGAAACCTTTCGCGAATTGGTCGCGCGTTTGACGGGCGAAGCACAGACGGATGTGTTATTCCTGCCGCGTCAAACATGATCCTACGCTGTTTCTCCGTGAGCAATCGTCTCTGGTGTCAAAAACTGCGTCACCACCGCGCGCAGTTCCCGCATAAAGTGTTCCACGCCGAAGGATTCTGCGCGTGCGGCAAGCTGTGCGCGCAGTTCCGCTTGCGTGCCGGTGTCTCCCAGCACGCGCGTAATTTTTTTCACTGCGTCGTCGCGGGAAGTGTATAACAAACGCGGCTCGTTCCCGACAATCTCCACTTGTCCTCCCCCGTTTGGCACAAACACAATCGCGCCGCCGCACATCAATTCGCCCACCGCCACGCCAAAGTGTTCGCCCACCATGCCGTGGATTCCATAGCGATGTGTCGTAATCAAGCGAATCAAGTCTTGACGCGAAATATTTTCTTCAAACGAGATCCACTTCGCGTGTTTGTTAATCAGAGTAAGTATTTCCTGATAATAACCCCAACTGAGTCCCTGTTCATTCGCCGCGCCGACAATGTGCAAATGAACGTCATGCCCTTGCGCGCGCACCTGCTCCAAAATAGCGATTGTATTCTCGTGTTTTTTTTCGGGCGATATGCGTCCGATGCAGACGAACCCGTTTTCGCGTTCAGCCCACGGCACAGCGGAAGCATTCATCAAAATTGGAGGACACAGCGTCCGCCTCGCTGTTCCATAATTCGCCTGAAAAACATTTCCGGTCCAATCGGAATTGACGAGGGTGAGATTGTGGCGCATTCGGTCAAAATCGAACCCTGAAATGATTCGCCACGGGCGCAGCCGCCGATACAGCAGATACCATACGCGCTGCCAAAGAGAAGCCTTTGCAGATTGTTGCTCCTCGCGATAGAGATTGCTGAGCCAAGGGAAATGAATGTATTGAATGGCGCGCACACCTGGGTCGGCTTCGTCGCTAAAGGTGATGATGAGCTCATGGTCGCGCGACATCCATCGCCCCACGCGCATCAAAATCGCAAAAGGCTGAATGCTGTATGGATCGGGATCGAGCGCGACGAACCGCCGCAGCCACACTGGCATGTGCAGCACACGAAATTGGGAAGGATGCAGCTGCGTGCCGTAAAAACGATTGATCTCCTCCCAGCACGGCGGTTTCCAGGTCACAAACGAAATCGCGTAGTCGTCTTTGAGCGCTTCCAACGCCCACGCGGCGACGGATTGCCCGCCACCGGGCGGATTGATGTTGACCTACAAGAAAAGAATGCCTGGCTTGTGTTTCATTCGGAATTCCTCGTGCGTGTCGCCGTAAAGAAACCGATGTGCGGCCCGTGCGCTTGGACGCACACCTGAAAACCACACTGCTCCAGACGCGCAACGAGGTGTTCAACGCGATAGGCAAAAAAATTTTCAATCTGCGCGGCGGGATCAAGCTGCGCGTATACGGCGGGTTCGATCTCGTGATACTCACCGAGGACCTGTTCGACACGTTCCAACAATTGGCTCGTCAGCAAAATCGGAAACTCGCTGCCCTCGCAGTCCAATTTCAATAGACGTACGCGCGCAAATTGTTTCAATATCTCATCCAGCGCAATGACGCTGGTGGATTGCGCGCCGGCAGGCTCACCGACAATAGCCTGCAGTTCGAGGTCTACCGTTTGACCGCGAAACAGGACCGTTCCGCCGCCAGTGTTGTCGCCTAGATATCCCGAGTGCGGCAAGCTATCCACTGTGTTTTGATCGCTGCGAAAGACGGCGAGATGATAAGGAAAAATTCCTGCAACGTCACCGACGAATTGGGCGAGGCGTTCAAAATTTTTGACTTCGGCCTCGTACGCATGAATGTTGCGCGAGCCGCGCCGATAACACATATAACTAAAGATACCCACATGCGCGCCAATATCAACCACCACATCATCGGGCGCAAACGACATTTTTTCGATGCCATACGAGTCCCGCAACGCCACATCATCAAGAATTAGTTGCTGCTCAAAACGATTGCGCGCCTGAAAGCGTGTGCGCATTTCGGGATGTTTCCACTGCCGCTGCGCGTAATCAAGATGCTCTGCCGCGCGCGGAAAGACATTCTCTTTCAAAATGGAAAACGTCACAAGCTTGGTGAGAATGTAAGTTTTCATGCCCACTTCACGCGCCGCGCCCTGGAGCCGTTCGATTTGACGTTTCACGCTCGCTGTTTGCCGCGTGAAAAATGAACGCGTCTCGCGCGGCGGCAGATAATTTCTTGCGACCACGTTGTATGTCGTGTCCACATTGCGCACAAACTCTTCTGTCAATCTCCCCGCGTGAAAACGGCAAAAATCGCGCCGCCGGCGCGACCACCACAAATGCGACCACAAATGAAAACTCACCACGCCCTCATTGTCTGTATCCAATCCCGCCAACAATGTATTTAACCCTTCGCGCGTTGACATGTGTTTGTAAAAGGTGCGCGCGGGTTCGAGATGAATGAGGCCGGGATGTTGCTGCGCCGGCACATTGGGCAGCAGTGTCGAGTGATTGCTCCACGAACCGTCGAAGGCTTGCTGCATTTTTTCTAACCACATTCGCCCAAAGGGTGCATTGCGTTCGGCCATCATGAACGCGTTACATAGGGACGGGCGCAATTCGTGCGTGACGGGATCGCGAATATCGTCTTCGCGTCCCAGCACAAAAGGTTTTTCGTGCAGCGCATGCGGGATCGGATTGACAAACAACGTATCCATATCCGCATAGACGCCGCCGTGCGATACCAATTTTTCCAAGCGCACAAAATCCGGCGCGTGCGCGTAGCGGTAGCGCCCCACGTGCCAATTCGGGTAGCGATAATGTCCAATAAACTTGACGCGCGGGATTTTTACCAAAACGAGTTTGTCGCGTACGAGTTCCCAATATCTCCCGAACGGCTCATAGTGATAATAAAAATAGACCGCATCGGGTTGTTGGGTGGCAAGACACGAAGCCAGGCATAGATAATGCGCAAGGTGAAACGGCCGGGTCTGTGGTTTGAGGCCGAAAACAAAGTGAAAACGATTGGGAATCATTTCTCTTCCGCACAGGCAATCGTGTGGGTTCTCACAGCATCTGCGACCACATCCGGGTGATACCGGCTCTCAAACAGGCGGCAGGCGGCTGTCGCGAGAGAGTCCGCCATCTGGCCGTCATTCATGAGATTTACACACTGCCGAGCGAGCGTATAAGCGGTCTCCGCAACAAGCGCATGGGTCCCGTCCCGCACTTCAAGTCCTTCTACCGCCAGCGCTGTGGCCACCACAGGACGGCGATATGCGAAAGCTTCTATCACCTTGATTCGAGTTCCTCCCCCGGCTCGGAGCGGGACCAGGACTGCGTGCGCTCCAGCGTAGCAGCCTGCGATATCCTCAACCGCCCCCACAAATTCAACTTCCGGGCAAGGCAGCAGGCCTCGAAACGGCATGAAAACCGGGACCCGGCCAACGACTTTCACCCGGAAAGGCCGATTCCCCAATCTGCGAATCTGAGGGACAATCTCGTTACAGAGGAAACGAACGGCGTCTCGGTTTGGGAAATAGCCCATGTTTCCAATGAAAAGCAAACAAAAGGGTCCGTCCCGAGGGAGGGGGGGGCACACGGTGGGCGGCGCAACCGTATTGGGAACCACTCCCACAAAGGTCTTCGGTTTTTTTGCCGCCAATTTCATCCCGTCAAGCGAGGAACACACCCAGACGCGATCGCACTCAGGCAGGATACGCTCTTCTTGCTCGCCCATGAAGAGAGCCTCCCGACCGGCTTGTGCGGCCTTGCGTTCCTTGCCGGAAAAACCATAGAGCCAAGCCAGGCGACTTCTCGTCAAAGATTCGATGTCATCCATGTCAAGCTGTCTGCATGCCCCTGGAAGAGCATTTATGGCGAGTTCGGCAGCGGGCCACATGTACAAGCGGAAAACGTGGATCACGGAAATGGACTTGCCCGTCAAAAAGCGGCGAACGGCGGCTTCGGTGGAGCGCGTCATGCACAGCCAGTCGGCAGTCCCTCTTACCAGGCCCATCCTCTGCATCAGGCGATGACGCAGGAGCAACCAATCCCGCAAAGGGTCGACCGGAATCACCCCTCGCGACACAACCGGCAGTTGAGTCCTCCCCAACTGTTCCAAGCGGCACGGAAAGTAGCGGCTGCCCACCAGAAGATGAACGTCGAACTCTGTCGCCAATGCGTGCAAGACGTTCCAGGCTCTCATCGAAAGCCCATTCCCCATTGGCTGTGGAAGCGCAGGGGATATGAATAGCAGCTCCCGTCTCATACTCCCTGTTAATCCAGAAAATAATAGTGCAACAACTGCTTACGGGCATAGCAGGACCGGGAAACAAAGAGCTGGATCTCCTTCGCAAGAAGACCCGGGCGCAACGCCACTTTCCCGGCATATCTCAACCAGGCCAGGTCGCCGCGTTTCAAGGAAAAATACATCAGTTTCAAGTTAACGAGGAAAAGATCATCCCGTGCCGCAATCATTCCTTTTTCAAGAATAGCCTCGTAAAAGGCCGGAATTTCCTCAAAATATTGCCTGCGCGATCGGGTCACATTACGGCCATGACGACGCACAAGCACCAGGGGTCGTTCCGTCATGCGAAAGGAAACTCCCTGTTCGGCCAGCGCCAACCAGAAGAAGGTGTCTTCCCCTTGAGGCAGATGCACAGGAAAACGAACGGCGCCAATAGCTTCCCTTCGCACTAGACAGGTGTGGATCGGGATAAGGTACCTCAGGAAGGCCGAAAAAGGCCTGCTCTCAAGTAATCTCTTGGGGGCGAAATTGGTGTGATCAATCAACCTCAGGGGATGGCTGTCCAGCATCCGATAATTGAAGAGCAGCGCCGCCGAAATCCACGGCCCTTCTCCATCGGGAGTAAAGAACATCTCATAAAGGCAAGTGGACACCCCTGCCTCTGGCTCTCGCTCCAACATGGATAGCCCCGTCTCGACCATGCGTGGATGCAAAAGATCGTCATCGTCCAGGAACAGAACTGCATCTCCGGCGGCCAGATCCAGGCCGGCATTTCTCGCCGCCGCCACCCCTGTACTTTCGGGAAGGCGAAGCAAACGAATGGACGACGATAACGAGACGGTGTGATCAATCCCGGTGTGATGCACCGCCTTGGAACCGTCGTCAACCACAATAATTTCGTGCACGCTTCGAGTCTGCTCAAGAACCGACCGAACGGCATCTTCGAGGAAGAGTGGGCGGTCTCGGGTCGGAATGATGACCGACACACGCATCAATTGCCTCATAGCGCATTCCCCGTTAAGGTTGCAAGACTTCCCTTCGAGACAACCACGAGAACCAGGCATATTTTCTCCGAGGAGGAGGAAGGAAGCGCCGCGCCACCAGGTTATAGGTCGAGTCAACCGAACGGACATAATCCTCGGTGAGAAGACCGGCATGGAAGGAGGAAAAATCTTTCCGCCGCCTTGACCACCACAGATGACTCCACAAATGGAAGCTCACTACTCCCTCGACGTCGCGGTCACAGCCCCGCAACAAGGTCTCGATGCCTTCGATGGTCCACATGTGTTTGTAGAAGGTTAGCGGGGGTTCGATGTGGATAAGGTCCGGATGCTGTTCGCTCAGTTCCTGCGGCAGAACCGTAGAATGGCGGCTCCATGAACCGTCGAACACCTCTTTCATACGCAACAGCCACAAACGGCCGAATTCCGCATCCTTTTCGGACATGATGAAGGCGTTGCAAAGCGACCGGCGGCGCTCCAGAGTTTCCTGGACCACCACATCATCTTCGCGGCCAAGAACGAAGACTTTCTCCTTAAGAACTGCAGGAATCGGGTTCACGAAGATCGTGTCGATATCGGCATAGATCCCGCCAAACTCGAGCAGCTTCTCTAATCTTATAAAGTCTGCATGATGAGCGTAGGAGTACCTCCGGGTGAAGGAGTCCCGATAGACAAAACGAGTGACAAACTCTTCGGCTTCAACCTTGACACAGTGAAGCTTACCACGAATCAGGTCCCAGTATGGTCCATAGGGCTCATGGCAATAATGAAAAAGTATTGCATCCGGACGGTTGACCTGAAGGCAGGATTCGAGACAAAGGTAGAACACGAGGTGAAACGGCTCGGTTTGTTTCCTGAGTCCGAAAACAAAATGAAACAGGTTGGGGATTCGGTTCGCCATGAGTTTAACAACCGCTCGGTAACTTCCCGGATCGCAGAAGACAAAGCCATCGTGCAATGCAGCGTAGTGCCGGGTGCAGTCCTCCCTCCTTTACGTAAAGTCCCTCGTTGGGACCGGCGTTTTTCATCCGATACCAGCGGAAAGGGACCTGAAGCCCATCCTTCAAATAGCCGTCGGTGTTGAACGCGAGCGCATCCGGATCGTTCTTGCATTCCCGGACAAGCACCCGGATATCACGCCCCACATTCCGGATGTCCTGCCCCCATGAGTCCCACCCGGCAAAGAAGCAGAAGCCGGGCGCCTCGCACGGGAGCGGGTTATGCAGTTCTCCAGTCAAATTGCGAACCCAACTGTTTGCCCAATAGTGCACAGCAAAGCTCCCATCCCTTACCAACCGCTCTTTCATCCGGCGGGCTTTCTCCCCCCCTGCCGTCAGAGTCTTTAGAGCAGCACTCCTATTGGCAGCGGGATAAACTACGCGGGGATCGAGAAGCGTCAGGCATTTTTCAGCAAACTGCCGGATCACCCGGGTCAGGAACAGCGGGCCCGTGCTTGTCAGCACGTCATAATGCACAAGCGCTTTTTTTGGGGGACGACTCAGCAGCTCACTAATCGCAGCGGACCAGAGGGGATGCTCCCGAGTCGAAGCCAGAAAAGCGTTACAAACCACCCGTGATTCACGCAAGCAGGCTTCGTGTTCAGGGGGTTCGTAGGCGGCTGCAAACTGCACTCCATTTAAGAGCACGTCCAATGGCTGAAGGCATTCCATGTCCAGGTCAACATACACGCCGCCATAAACCGAGAGGATCAAATACCGCATTATATCGACCCGCTGGATAGTATATGGAAAAGAGTCCAGTACGCCCCTCAGTCCAGGGTAGTGAACCTTGACAAAATTGCCGGCATCCTCATCTGTCCAGAGCCGGTACTCCCAGTTGGGGTGATGCGCCTTCCAACTCTCGGTGCAATCCCGCCATCGATGCGGAATCTCGGACGTCTTCCACAACTGATGGATGATGCGGGGGATCGGGTCAACTCGAATCATACGGGATCCCTTCTTCTTCCTATGGCATCTAACATGCGCTCCGTCACTGCCTCCTGCCCGAAACGTTCGGACAAGCTTTGCGCCAACGAACGCCCTGCCGCTGCGGCCGCTTCAGATTCATCAAATGCTCTCCTCATCAAGCTGGCGGCATGGGCACGGTCTGGCTCCGCCCACTGCTGATCGTCTGTATAGGATCCCTTGCCTTCCCGATCTCTCACCGGCACCACGCGATAGTCAACGACAAAGGCGCCGCTGCCTTGGAGGTAGTCCATCTGTCCGCCATAGCCGGTCATGATGACGGGTCTGCCGAAACGGCCGGCATCGAACGCCCCGATTCCCCAGCCTTCCGAACGGGTAAGAGATACGTAACAGTCTCCTGCAGCATGAAGCGCCAGCATGGCATCATCATCCAGTTCGTCGGTGATCAGCGAAATCCGGCCGGGTCGTTTTCGGCGCCCCACCAGGCGCTTTACTGCCGTTTCAGTCCGGGCATGGAACCGGCCCAGGATGCGGTGGGTGAAATCCTGCTTTGTGGTTTTCACCACCAGCACTGCCGGGTCAGTGTCCGTGAACGCATCGAGAAACGCCTCTATCGTGTCTCCCACAGCCTTGCGATTCGTCCATGTGTTGATTGAATAAAAACAGTAATCGTCGGGACGGATTCCAAACCGGGCCCTGGCCTCCAGGCGCGGTGGCAGGCCGGCATTAATCGCGATGTGCGGCACCACATGGATTGGCGTCTTCACCCCATTGGCCCGAAATACCTCGCGGTTCCATTGGCAGGGCACCATGAGGCCGTCAACTTCATTGAGAAGAGCAATCCAATGCTTCGGAGGTCGATCGGTCTCCCATACTGTATAACCGATAATGCGCCGCCCCGGCTCATGGCGCCGCCACAACGGAAAGTATTCGGGTACCGTGTGGACAATTACCCTGTCGTAGTCCATCGGAAAATTGCACAGCTCATCGAATTCCGACCCAACCCGATTCCCCGTAAAGGGCTCATAACCCAGCCGCCAGCGGCGACCTGGCACCATCGGAGACCAGGTTAGTTTCACACCCGCATTGCGAAGCCCTGCAATATAGCGCCGTGCCGCTTCTCCGTACCCGGAACGTTCATGGAGGGACACATATTTGATGGCCAAGTCTTTATTCGCTATAAGCATAGCCCTTGCTGCACCTGCAGGCGCTCCAGGGTGAAGGTGGGTGACCAGGAAATCGTTTTTTCTCAATGTTTTTCAGTAACATCTGTCCCAGATGTTGTCAAAAACATTTTCGATCCAATCTCCGGCGAATAAAAGTGAAAATTTGTTATGGTACGTCAAATTCAGCCGGCTATAATGGCAATAAACAATGGTTCGCCTGTCTTGAAATCTTGGGATGACTTGGCCGAGGGATACGGCGCCTTTACAGGCCCCAGGAAGTATTATCACGCACCCTTTGCCGCCATATACCGGAATCTGGTTCCCGAAGGAGCCAAGGTCCTTGAATTCGGCTGCGGTTGCGGGGATTTGCTGACCTCGCTGAAACCATCTCATGGAGTAGGGATTGATTCTTAACCGAGGCTATTAGGGAAGGCGCGGGCAAGATATCCAGTGCTCACTTTTATCGAAGCGGGCGAACACGCCGTAACACTGGATGAGCGGTTCGACTCCATTGTCCTTTCCGATCTGGTCAACCCAGCGTTCTTCGGTCGGTGATGTGTCCGGGTGTTTTGCAAGAACTCTTTCGGACCTTGAGTCATTTCTTACCACAGATCGACGCGGCGACACCTTTGGCAAGACCGTTTTCAAGATCTTTGATCAGAGTGATTCCACGGTAGTAGGTACCCCAGTCGAATGTCTTGTTGACATCGGCTGCTCCAATCTTTTCTCCAGTAGTGTAATCGCTCAGGACAACTGAGGCGCCAATATGCATTTGAGCGAGGCCGACCAGCATTGCCCGCGCATAGGTATTTCCTTCATCATATCTGGTGATGTTAACTCCAGCTTTGAGCGTGTTGGCGTCAGGGGTGGCTGGATTTATGGACTTAAAGCGGTTTGGACATTCGGTTGGGATGTTCTTCACTATCAGATTACGGATTCTATCAATATCAGGCTGTGAAAGAGCTACCCCCTGGGCACATGAAACCTCCACGGCCACACTGGAATATTTTGCCAACAGAGCATCGCTAGACGGCATGGATGTCATTTGATAGGAACCATTAGTCGTTGCGCATCCGGTTGACATAATGATCAAGAGTGCTGCCATCAACAAGAATCGGGCCGTGTTTACGCTAAAATTCATTTACTCCTCCTTGGTTGGACTTGAATTTGGATTTTAACTGCTCACTGCCCTTGAACATCGTATCCATATCTTCTTACGTTTCTGTTGAATTATCAATTATTTTTTCAAGAGTCTACGAACCTGTTGCAAAACGTTTCATTTATTTATAAATAAATCCTGATTAGATTAAAATACTTGGGCCGGCCATCGTCAAAATCACCGAGAACAACCGGCCCATGATGGTCTCGTTTCTTCCTATCCGCATAGGGGGTGTTCAGGCGAATAGGATACCATCGTAGCGGGCAAGAGAAAAAACCCACGCAACATGAACATACCACTTCCTAAGTCTATAGCAAAACCTTCAGTCTAAGCTGCCTTTCTGTGCTAAATAGCGGCTGTGCCAAAGTGTGATGTTTTTGCCCGCGATTCCTCACAGGTGTGGTATCATGATTTATCGTCATCTTTTTCCGGCGACGCATCATTACCATTGATGCCTTTGATCGCCTGGAGCTCTTTTAAGGAAGCGCACCTTGGAAATCCGGCCACTTGGCAAATCCGGCTTGCTTGTCCCTGCAATAGGAATGGGAACATGGCGAACCTTCGATGTTCGAGGAGAAGCTGCCATCACTAACGCCCGTTCTGTTGTAAAAGCGGCAATGGAAGCAGGGGCTACTTTCTTTGATAGCTCCCCAATGTACGGCGAAGCTGAGCGAGTGTTAGGTCTGGCGCTGAAAGGGCAACGTGATGCTGTCCAAATTGCTACAAAGGTTTGGGCGGATACCGCATCACAGGGATGGGTGCAGGCGAGACGATCTCTTTCGTTTTTTGGTGGCCGCATCGAACTGTACCAGATCCATAATCTCCTTAACTGGAAGGAGCATCTGGAGATGATCGAGCGATTAAGAGATGAGGGCAGGGCTCTCGCTATCGGTGCAACCCACTATAGCTCTCTCTCATTTCTTGAACTCCGTCGTGCTATGGAAAGCGGGAGAATTGCCGCCATTCAGATTCCGTACAATGTTGAGCAGCGTGAAGTCGAAAATAATATTTTACCTCTGGCAACGGAACTCGGCCTGGGAGTCGTCATAATGCGGCCTTTTGGTGGTGGCGGGCTTCTACACCGTGCACCATCAACTGAGGAACTCATGCCGCTAAAGCCTTTCGGCGTGAATACCTGGTCACAAGCTCTTCTCAAATGGATTTTGAGCGATCCCCGTTGCCATGTTGCGATCCCGGCTACATCGAGTATCAAACATATGGAAGAGAATGCGGCGGCTGGTGATCCACCTTGGTTTGGTGATAGTGAGCGGGAGTATCTCTTGCAGCTTGCTCAAAAGCTTTAATTAAGCGAATTTTGGGTTTTTGGCCCCAATGCCGGCCGGTCCGGCTAAAATCATGATGCCAGACAGATGAGACTGACGTGCCCTGAAATGTAGAAAATCTCCGTTATTGTCCACAGCCGTCTATAATTCTGAGATCATCATAGACACACCTCATTTCCGGAAGACCTGCAACTCGTGTCTGCGCTCCGAGCACCTCTTCTCAAAAATCTTGACCGTCTGAACTCCGAGTAATTTGCTCACCCATGCGACAGCGGCGTTTTCTTGCGGATCCACTCGCTTTTGAGCGACTGACACCAAGATTCAGAAGGGAGCCTTTTTTAGGAGGGGTGATAAGAAATCACTGCTATCCGGTTACGAATCCATAAATAGGCCTGACTTCAGCCTTTTGTGGTGTAGTGTGTTTGTCTATAACCAACTAAAAATTAATGAAGAATCAGGCCATGGCACATAGTGGCACAATCCTTTCCCAGGTGCTCCAGCTTCTTTCGAGAACATGATTTCAAGCGGATTGAAAAAGATGGGTTCAAGCCCGGACCCAAGAGCTGATAAGTTTTTGTGCATTCAAATCGAGGTTTAGGAATTTTGCCCCAATGCTGTCCCCATCAATATGTTTAACCACGGCAGAACATCTAATCACGTTGTTGGAGAATTTTGGTCTAAAGCGCAGCCGAATCGTCTCGTTTAGCTCTATATTTTCCCCGGTATCTTTGAGAAATAGTATTCCAGTCCTGGACAAATTCAAAATTTTAACCGTTGTGCCTTCTGATGGATCAATCTTCGAGAAGCAAGTTCCGGTTAATAAAATAGATCTTCGAAAGGATCTCCTCTTCTCAAAAATTACCAGCATTGTTTTTCCGCAGATACATTCGACCTCGCAATTTTTGGATATATCAATATCAACTAAAAGGATAACCTTTGTTCTGCCACATGAGGGGCATAACACGTCAGCCTTATCTTTGCCAAGAATGTACACCTTTACAGGGTCCATTGCACTCCGATGCTTGAAGTCAGAAGAGGGAGTCCGCAAATGCGTGATATTGGAGCAGCGATGCCGTGCCGGTAATCTCACTGAGCCTTGCTATCACTATTTTTTGAGGACAAAATCCTCTTCCAGTTTTGTTATCTTGCGTCTTAACCGGAATAATGCATCAAGTTATGTGCTATACATCCAAATCGCATTTTAGGCTCGAATTCTGCCCGATAAAACTTTTTGAACAACCCCAAAGCCCGATAAACTATATGATTTTCCAATCGAAAATGCAAGTGATAGGTCAATGAGTCTGGTTTTGGCAGTTTCAGGACACACTTTACAACACGCACGTCCAAGGGACAGCCGCAGACATCACAAAGAAAGCACTGGGCCTGCTCCCACAAAGATTGGCGGATACTGAAGCCCAGATTATCGAAACCGTACACGACGAAATCATTCTCGAAGTTCCCGAGAAGAGGGCAGGAGAAGCTGCTCTGATTCTCAAGCAGACCATGATTGAGGCAGGAAAAGCTTATCTCGGTAAAGTTCCCGCTGAGGTGGACGTTACGATTGGGGATACATGGGCAGAGAAGTAGACAAAGCCAGCCTCAACTTCATGATGGCGTCGTTTGTTAATCGGTTTAACTCACGAACAAACACAGCCGGCACAGGCAGGACCAAGCTGACTGGGTAAAGTCTTCAGCCCATCATGGCGTGTTTCACGACCCATTTGGGCAGCGCCCGCAGGTCGTAGTAAGAGCCCATGGTGTGGAAGCAGGTCGAGGAACAATAAGGGAGGCACCGTTCCTTGATCGCTCTGAGCGCCTCTTCGTCGAAATGGGGCTCCCAGATGCGTCCCCAATCGTGATCGTAGTCGATCAGATCGAAGCAGGGCGACAGTGAGCCGTCCGGCCTGATCAACGCGCCGTTGTGTCCGGCACGGCAGTCCCAAAGGCGCATCGTCCCACGCATCCGGTCCTTCATGGTCTGCAGGTGCTCGACGGGGTTGACCATGCACCATCCCTGGCGCTGTTTCTCGATGAGCCAGTCCAATAGCATGTCCACCTCGCCGTACTGCTCGGGTGAGATGGAGAGGTCGTTCTTCGGGTGCTTGTAGTGGTCGACGTTGACCATCTGCTGCGGAACCTCGTTGAGGTGGTAATCAGTGCCGATGCCGTTCTGGTGGGCGATCTCCGTGAGCAGCCTGACGTCCTTAAGGTTGGTCCGGCAGATATTGATGTTGAAGAAGATGATGAAGCCGTGCTTTTTCTGCTGCTGGACCAGATACCGGAACTGGGGTTCGATGGCCAGCAGGGCTTTCGGCAGACCCTTTCGGGGCGCGACGCAGTCCACCGCCAGATTGATCGCCGTCACGCCGGCCCGGCCCGCTTCGTCGACGAACTTCCGGTCCATGAGGTACCCGTTGGTGGGCAAGTAGGTGAAGAAGCCATTCCGGCTGCTGTAGTGGATGACCTTCAAGATGAAATCCTTGCGGACGAGAGGCTCGCCGCCCATGATGGCCAGAACACGGCAGCCAAGGGTCTTCAGCCAATCTATGGAAGAGCGGGCCGTCTCCAGCGTCATCCCCGGCCGATCGTTGTCGTACTGGAAACAGTAGTGGCAGTCGATGTTGCACTGCCAATCGGTGTAAAGGTAGCAGAGTAGAGGGCGGAGTGCCTCACTGTGAAGCCGCGAGGCGAGCCACGGGATAACCCAGCGGCGGACGGCCCGAAAGCCGTTGCGGCCCTTGTAGTGCAGTTTTTCAAACATCTCCACCCATCCTTTTTCCGCTCCCGATGCGCGGTTACTGCCTTCCCACGAGCAGTCCTCAATCCAAATAATACATCAACCTGACCACCAACGAATCTCAAAAGGCATTTTCGGTTCGTCCACCGCTCTAAAAACCTTTCAGGACAACTTGTCGGCCCATAGAACCTTTCCATATACGAATCAAAAACGCAAGACGAAGGTCAACGGGACCAGTTATCGGGGCCGGTGAGAAAGCGAGCCATTTTGATCGGCCAGAAGGCAGGCCAGCGTTTCCGGTTTAAAGTCAGGCCAATTTTCTTTCAGATCTTCTTCACTTCGCATGCGCGAAATCCTT